>QZLE01000127.1 GCA_004796365.1 Gammaproteobacteria bacterium
CCGCCGGCGAGTCCGTCAAGGCCATCTACCAGATTCATCGCATTGGTTATACCCAGTAGGGTAAAAATGGTAAGAGGGATAGAGATCCAATCGCTAATCGGTTCCAGTCCAAAAAAGGGAATGTACCTTATTTGTACGTCGCCAATGGTTACTACGAGGACAACAGCAAGTATCTGCCCGAAGAATTTGATCTTGTAATTCAGGTCGCTGCGGTCATCCCAGACACCAAAGAAAAATATAACCAATACAGATATCAAAAAAGTGATGAACTCTTGGTTTTTTGGGAGCCAGAGCAGCATTGGGATGACAGCTGCAATCACCATTGCTACTCCACCGACGCGTGGTATCGTATTGACGTGGACCTTGCGTTCATCTGGAATATCAACCAGGCCGATTTTAGGAGCATACTTTATCAACGGCGGTATCAGCAGCATGCTGATAAACATTGCCAAAATAAAGCTGGGAAATAATAACATCTAAGTTATCTCCTAATCAGGAATGTATTCATTCAGGGAGCCTGAAATTTCCTTCGTAAATTCAGTCAGTACTTTGTCAGCATCTTCCAGGGTTGAACCAGGAGGTACCAGAGTTGTTAGTCTAACCAAAGAGCCGTCCGACCTGTTCTTGGTCAATGCATCCCAGAACAGCCACCACTTAACCATGTATTCATTGGTGATAGAGCGGCCGCGCTGCTGAAACCAGTAGTAAATCAGAGAGGTTTTATCGCCTTCTTTAATAACCGCGCGATTAACTTGAAGCTGAGTTCCAGATATTTGCACTCCGGGAACCGCATATTGCTCAAGACTCTCAATGCGTAGTCCACTGCCAGGGATACAAGAACGAGGTGAGTGTACAGATTCCCCTTTACGCTGGGAGTCGTAATAAGCGACGTAGAAGTTTACAAGGTCGCTATTATTATTTTTATAATCGGCAATTATATAGTCTTCAAATTTTAGTATATCAATGTATTGCTGTTCCAGGCTGCCACGTTTACCTTGCCAGGCACTGATTGTTGTGGGGTATTCAGCAAACATTTTGCGGTCAGGGATTATCTCTTCACGCTGCACCAGGCTAAAAGAACCAAATACCATCAAAACTACGAGAGCGGCTGCAATTATAAAGGGTGTGTTTACATTACGGTATGCCACATTCGCGCCCTTAGGTGAAGGTTCTGGAAACTCAAGTCCGAATACTTCACGAAAAGGTCTGGTGTCTTTGCTCAACTTAACCAAAAACCACATTTCGGCAAGCAATATGGCTGCGCAAATCATAAACACAATCCAGCCTTCAAAATCGTGCAGAAATCCTTCCGCCATCTCCTGCCCCCAGTACTCAACGGTTACGCCAATAACGCCGATACGAATACTGTTCATAATTACTGTTAGCGGAATAGTGGTTATAAAAATTAGCACTCTTTTCCACAAAGCAGTTTTATAGAAATATGCCATAATAAAGCCAAGTGCCATTAGCGGGAATAGATAGCGAAGACCATTACATGCCTCTACTACCTGGAGTTGATAGCTGCCAAGATCGATCACATTGCCTTCAAGGAAAACTGTGATATCAAATAGGCGAATAAAGCCAACACCGATTTGGGAGGAAATAAGCTGAAGTTTACTCGACAGATTGTTGTATAAAAAATTTGGCAGCGGGATCATCAGGAATAAGATAAGCAGTGGAATAGCCACGAGTTTGAAAGCCTTCCACCCCATAACTGTATAAAACAAGCTGATCAAAACAACAACAAAGGCGTATTGAATTACAACAAAAAGTGAAGATAGCTCACCCAGGGTGTAGAAAAAGATACCGGTCAGAAGCAGCAGAATTCCAACAAAAGACCCTTTAAACGGTAATTGCTCTAGCTGGTCTTTTTTCTGCCAAATCAGAAACGCAGCGATTAGGGGTATCATAGGCGCATGGCTATACTCTTCTTTTATCATCCAGCGGTTATACATATACTCAAGAGCTTCCTGAAAAGGTATTAATAAGGCTATTAAAATAACGGCCCATGCTGCCCAAAGCCATATGGGTTCTTTCCAGATAGAATTGCTTGTAGTGTTGTAATTCATAAAGTACCTCAATAAATCTTATAGTGCGTTAAGTATTTCTGCGTAACGCTGCGCAAGAACCTTACGGTCAAAATTTTGTTCAACAAAGACTTTTCCTCTATCACCTTTCTGGGTATGCAGTGCAGAATCATCGGCAAGTTGCTTTAATGCCTTAGCCAGTTGCTCAGCATTTTCCGGTTCAATGCAGATCCCACACCCGGCATCGTCAATAATATCTTTGACCTCGCCTTCTACCCCTAAGATAATCGGTTTGCGCATAGCCATACTTTCAAAAATTTTCGAAGGAATTACCGTTTTAAACAGATCGGATTTCTTTAATAAAACCAGGCTTGCGTCGGATAGATCCCAAATCTCAGGCATGCGTGACTTAGGCATCTGTCCCAGCATTAATACGTTTTCAAGCTTCATTTCATCTTTCATTGCCAACAGCCGATTGCGTTCAGCTCCATCACCGACCAAAAGAAAAACAATGTCATCTCTATAGTGTAATAGTTCGGCTGCTTGAAGAACGGTTTCCAAATGATGAGCCATGCCGTGGGTTCCAACATAGGAAGCAACAAATTTATTTGATAGCTGGTGCTCTTCCGCAAGCTCATTTTCGCCCGTAAATTCAGAAAATAATTGCAAGTCAACGCCGTTTTTAATTACTTCAACTTTTTCAGGGGTAATTCCTTTGCCGCAAATAAATTTTTTAAATGCATCGGTAACACAAACTATCTTGTGACATCTTCGATAGGCGAAACTCTCTATCCACTCCAGGGACTTAATAATAGCTTTATTATTAATTGCACCAACCGCAATTATTGATTCAGGCCACAGGTCACGAATTTCTAGCACCCAGCGTGCACGCTTAAAAAAGCTATAGAAGAAACCAGCAAGGCCACAAAAAAATTGCGGGGATGTTGAAACTACAATTTTCGCTTTGGGTAGAAAGGGCAAAGCCAGAATCACCGCAAACATGTATAGAACATAATTTAAAGTACGTTTGAAGAAACCTTCATTCGCGGTTATATAAGTCCATAATCTGATAACCTCGATTCCATCTACGATATCTTTTTGGAATAGACGATTCTTGAAACCGGGGTATATCTTACCCTGAGGGTGATTTGGCACACATGTTACGACAGTAACTTTATGCCCTGACTCAACCCAATGACGACAATGCTCATAGGTTCTTGTAGCTGGAGCATTAACCTCCGGCGGAAAATAATGACTTAAAAATAATATATGCATCTGTTGTAACTTCTTGCATTACGTTGTTTTGTATAAAAACACGGTTGGCGCAAAATTTATTCTGGGGCGATGAATATACCGCTGCACTGTTACAAGAATAATACAAGCGTAATCAGTTGTGATTACATAATGTATACATGGTGCTTGAAGGTTAGGCAATTTATGGGCCGCATGTATTTTTTTAATAAAAAGGCAGCATATTTCGCTTAGAATGATTGCTATGATTTACCAGTCTATTATTTGCTTGATAATATTAAAAGCGGGCTGCGGCAGTGTTAATTGTTTAATTATTGGGGAAAATAATGAGAAATTCAAAAATTGATATTTTACGTTTCGTTGGCCTGGCAATGATTATTGCTGCTCATTCCGGGTTACCAAGCGTTTTATATCAATTGCGAAATTTTGATGTCCCGCTGATGGTACTTGTTTCAGGAATGTCATTTGGCTTGAGCTATAAGTCAAATGAAACCTATTTCATGTATCTTTGGAAAAGATTCAAACGACTGGTAATTCCTGTTTGGATATTTTTGACATTCTATTTTATTGTGCTGTGGCTTTTCATTCCTGGCAGCTCCGACCTACAGATAGATAAAATAATTTCTTCATATTCTTTAGAAAGAGGAATTGATTTTGTCTGGATTATCAGAGTTTTTTTTCTGGTTGCTTTAGTTTCCCCTTTAATGTTCAGCTTTCATAAACGTACAGATTGCCAAAAAAAATACTTCCTTTTTTTTGCACTTATTTACCTGGCATATGAAATACTCAGGTTGTATTCATTACCATATATCCAAGAAGGGGCTGGAAAAAGTATTTCGCTAATCTCACATTATATAATCCCTTATGCCGTTATTTTTGCTATTGGCCTGAGAATTCCCCAGCTTAGCAAGAATCAGGTGGGGTTTTTGTCTGCATTAAACTTGGGCATAGCAGTATTGCTTGGGATTGGATTGTCTTTTGCTAGTGGAAAAATTGTCCCAACCCAGGCATATAAGTATCCACCTTCAATTTATTATTTTTCTTACGCTCTTTTTGTTGCATGTTTTCTTTGGGTGCATAAAGAGCTTTTAGAAAGGCTAATTGAAATTTTTCGAATTAAAAGCTTTGTTCTCTTTTGCGCTCGAAATTCAATCTGGATATATTTATGGCATATTCCTGCAGTCAAAGCAGTTGATGCAAACTATATTGTCAAGTTCTTCATAGCCTTTTCATCAGCAGTTATAATTACTTATATGCAAGTATCGGTTGTCGAATATTTTCTGCAAGTAATGCCAAACGATACTATGAAAAGGAATATAAAAGCGGTCTTTGCCGGCTAGATACAATTTCATAAGTAGAATCACTGCTGCCCTATAAATCATCATCAAAATTGCATTATTATGTACCATAGCCTGATTTCTTTCGAATTTTTAATGGCTTGTAGCAAAGTACATTATACTAAAACATTTGAGTTATCAGGCTTTTTTATGCATTCAAATGGGACAGCAGTGAAATCATTTATATAAAGTATGTTTAATCAAGGATTTCAAACCACGAATTCGGACAGTAATATTTTTATTCAAAAATGCCTTGGCTAGAAAGCTCTTTCCAAGGTGATAACTTGAAAAAGATGTTGGCGCTGAAATTCAATTTGGAAGTAACTGTGGCATACTCCGGTTAACCAAGTCGTGCGTGTTAACTTTGTCATTAAGTTATTCTTAGCTTTAGTAACCGATTAACTTATCAATTCTAACTTTTTCGATCTTGGTTGCTAAGGAGAGTAAATGGGAACGGCACGCCCCCTTTTTCCACAATGTCATTTCCAATTTTCCAGGATGAAGGCATTGAAAGGTGCGAGAAATCATAATACAACGGATCACCATTACTATTGTAGGCAGAACACATCCCATCCTTGCACAAGTGATTAACAATATCGTAGTACTCTACGCCACTATTATTATTTGCGAAGTTTCTTAATTTGTTGTTTATTTGATAAATCTCTTCAGATAGAGAATTGTTTTCATACCTACAATCTATGAAGGGAATGCTGATGGCTTTTTCGTTACAAGTGCGATCATAGCCATCAATGTGAGGAACTTTACCCAACAATATGATTTGCTTATCTTTAGCAATCAGGTGTTCAACGGTTTTAAGAAATTCCGGGAGAAATCTCTCTGATCCAGATTGGTAATATACATAGTCACTGGAAATAATAATTTTCTCATAACTATCTATAACCGGTTTTATTCTCCGTAGAGATTTAGCGCAATTTTCTACCAGCTTGGCCGGTATGAAATCTGTAGGGTCTGAAAGCAAAGGAGGGCAAGAAGAGTGTTGCAAGTTCTGGAAAGTAAAATCAGCCCTTAGTGAAAACGTACCAATAATACCAATGTAATGGGCAGCATTTGAATCACCCCAAAGCAACACCGATGGTTTGAGATTATCAGCATCAGTTTTTTTGCCTAAGATACAACTCGGGTTATTGATATCTTCATCTGTTATTTCAGATTGCTGACAGACGTAATCATACTCATATGCAGGCAACAATTTGTTTTTGGCGAGTTTATATTGTTCAGCATTATTATGCATAAAATAACCGTTGGTTTTATATATGAGAATGCTGAAAATTAGAATAACAGAACAAGGAATTAGATATTGATATGCAATAACTTTTATCGCCCCACCCTCGTATTGACGAGTAGGCCGCTCTACGAAATAGAAAGTAAATATTGATAAGGCAATAGTAGCTGCGAAGATGATGATTCCTTCCCAAATACCTATTTGCACACCTGAATAATGAGTAAATGCGAGCAATGGCCAGTGCCATAGATAAGCCGAATATGAAATAAGACCGATAAACACCAGGGGTTGTAAAGTAAGTAGACGCTTTAATCGGCTATTTCCATAATGGCCAGATAATATTAGCAGTGCTGTTCCCGCAGTTGGTGGGAAAGCATTTATTCCGGGAAAGACATCTGTTTCAGATAAGAAAACCAAAGAAAAGATAATTAATAATAAACCGGATATTGAAGATAAATGAATTATTGTATCCGAAACATCAATAATAGGCCTTTTTGCAACCATGTATGCAGCTAAAGCTCCAACCAGCAGTTCACCTGCTCTTGTTGGTAACATGTAATATACAAAAGATGGGTATTGTGAATATAAAAATTGACCTGCTAGAAAAGAAAAAACCATCACTACAGTAAATAAGCCGATAAAGTGTCTGCCTCGTAGAGCCTTATAAAACGCCATAAGTACTAGGGGCCAAAAAATGTAGAATTGCTCTTCAACGCCTAGAGACCAAAGGTGCAATAAGGGAATTTCTCTACTGGCCTGAGCAAAATATCCGCTATCTTGGAATAACCAAAAATATATATTCGACACAGACAATAAAGCCGCAACACTGGTTTTTGCGACATTTTTGGAATCTTCAGGTCGTTGAATTATTAAGCTAATAACAATAACAAACACTACAATTACTAGCATAACCGGGACGATTCTTTTTATTCGCCTCCTGTAAAATTCTAAAAGAGAAAAGTTGTCTGAGTCTAAATCACGTATTATGTGAAGTGTAATTAGGTATCCGGATATCACAAAAAAAATATCAACGCCAACAAAACCTCCAGGGAGGAGGCTGTTATGAATATGAAAAATTATTACGGCAAGGACAGCTATAGCCCTTAAACCGTCTATGTCAGTTCGATATATATCCGAAGTGGTGGTTTGTAAAGGTAGCATAATAATAACTTGCAAAATAGTTGATCTGAAGTTGCTGCCTCTATGGGATAGAGGCAGCTTGCCGGCTTATTTTTTTTTGCGCCTAAATGCACAGCACCCGCCAATACCAGATATAAATAACCATGCTGCTGCAGGAAGTGGAACAGGTTGGAAGTCAACTTTCGTTGCGGTAAGATCAAAACTCATTGGATTCAAACATTGCCCCATCTCGTAACGATAACAACGCCAATTATCTCCAGATATTGTCAAAGTCGAACCATTATAAATAGACGCATCTAAAGATCCATTAAGGCGTAAGTAATCGCCATTCGCCGATATAGTGCCTGATGTGCTGTTGGGTATCTCGAATGTAAGAGACATAACATCCTTGCCCAATTCCCTGCTAGCCCATCTGGCTCCGGTTTTTCGGGCGTCTTTCATGCCTGAAACATATATATTTTCATCAAAATTCGTTATCTTACCTGATTCGTCAGCCTCAATAGAAATATAGCCAGTTAAAAACAAGTCTAGCTCGTACGCACATGGATCATGACTGTTTAAATATTTCATGTTACATCCATAACCAAGCATTTCTTCATAACCAAGTGTCGCAATGCTGAGGTTATCATCCAAAATATAGGTATGTTGCACTACCGCTGAAAAAGCAGATTGTGTATAAAGAAAATAAACGAATAGTGTTAAGCATAGTTTTTTCATAATATCTCCCCAATTATTAATAATCATCATTTGAAAAAGAACAAACTAGTGCAACAAAAAATGAAGTGCTTAAATGTATAGTTTACCCCTAAATTTTGTGAACAATAGTTATGATTACGGATGTTGTTGCTCGAACAATATCGTGGTTACATTAGTTGAAAATTGTTACAGTATAATTATGTTTTGAGGGCGAACGGTTAATGCTTTTTGTATATTTAAAATGACTTATATGTGTTTTGCTGGCGGAATAAACTAATTATTCAAGGGGTAATTCAAAATATGCAGTTATAAAATGGGGGCAAGCAATATAAATTTCATAAAATATTCATGTAAAAGGTAATTGGGCTTGCTATGAAAAAACCATCCATTTATTACGGGTAAAATGATTTAAGCATAATCATTGAGAAGTTTTTGAAAAAGGAGGATAGATATTTATCAACATCCCTCAAGATGGAGGAGTGGCTAAGATTGTAAATATTAACAGCCCCTGAGCAGTGGCATGAAAATCTGAAGTTGGTATGCTTATTCCCAGTGATTTTTTGGTAAAGCCAAGCTCGCTATTTTTTCCAGTGCTAACCATTCCTTCAAAATCGGCCCAGCCACCATCTTTAAGCTGAGCATCAAGTATGCGCTTTATCCAGACGGGCTTGACCAGCTCTTTTTTTTCGCTCAGTAACAGCATCATCACCCGTTGCAGGTATACATCAACCAGTCTTGGGTCATACTCAAGCTGGATAATTACACGGTTTTGCAAGCTTGTCATTAGATCGGTAGTTGTTTGCACTGGAAGGCAGTTATTTTTCTGCGCAAAGTATACTCCCATCATCTGGTGAGTAATGCAGGCAGGGCTTATGGGGTGGTAGGAATCACAAAATTCGAACGTATTCTGTTCCCTGATAATATCAAATTCAGCAAGTTCTCTATCGCAGGTCAATCCAAAGATTATGTGCTGATTATAATCAGGGTATTGCAAAACCTCATCAATATTCAGCCTTGCATATCTTTCAGGGTAAAATAGTTTTTGCCAGATACTATCGGGAAAATCCTTCTGGAATCTTTTTGCATAAGCTGCATAGACATTTTCAAGCTCTGTATCGCTTTCAATTAGCAGGCTTTGTTTTACCATCCACCACAACATGGGGTTATGGTCTTCTAAGGCTGTATCCTGATTGGCAATAATCCATCTCTTTGCCGAATCACGTGCCTGAATAAATTCTGCATGTGTTGGAATCGGAACATGTTCGTTGTTATTTTGGTATAGGAAGAGATATGCGATCCCCATAATAAATACTAAAGCAATTATTAGCTGGGTTATGCGTTTAAGAATGTTTTTCATTGAGGAAAAAACCAGTGCGTGAAAACAACTTATTAGTTTAGTACATTAAAATGACAGTATTTTTAAATAACGCCAAGCTAATTAGAAATACCAAGTTACAAGAACTCTGCCCCTGTGTTAGGGGCAGACTCAAAATCATTTGCTTTTACGTCTGAAAATACAACAACCGCCAATACCCGATAGGAAAAGCCATGCAGCTGTTGGTAGAGGTACCGGATTAAGCGATGGCCCGTAACTGATATCTGTAATTTCAATATCGAAGCTTGAAAATCTAACATGCTCATGGTTGTCAGCAAGATCAAGTGAAAAAATCGCATCCCCCCAGGATTTATCTTCAGCCCAGTTCGAAACTAATGCTCTGTCATCAAAAACTGATTCAGAGCTGATATGGAGACCACCTGCTGATACGTTATTTTTTGGAAGACCGAGATTTATAGATCCGTAATAACTCTCACCCTGCATATAGGACCATCGGGTTTGATCATGCACATAGTGATCACCTGTTTCACCGGACGTTAAAATAAGCCCCAAATCTATAGACGAATCGATCAACTCCGCATACGCATAATCGTGTGCATACCGGCAATCATTTGGGTAAATACAGCCATTTTCGTAAGGTACATCCGCTAATACATGAACTGAGCCATCGTCACTTACCGTGTATCCCTGTTTCAAATAGTCGACCGCAATTACAAAAGTAACCGTATCGTTGGCTCCAATACCGTAGGTATCTTCGAAGTATTGGGTTGAACCGTAACCTGATCCGAGAGTTGCCTCAAAAGTGTAAACTGTTGTTGCGGAAACCCCAGCTGTATATAGCATAAGAAAAAAGACTGACGAAAAAAGAGACATGATTGTTTTCATATTATTAATTCCTCTGTGTGGTTAATTGCATTTATCAACGGGGGCAACATAACTAGAAAAGAAGTGCGTAAAAGCATAATTAACCCCCAAAGTTTAGTTTTTATTAATTATTGAAAAAGCTGCCCTTATAAGCATAGGGCAGCCTGAAAAATTACTTCTTTGTACGTCTGAAAATACAACAACCTCCAATACCGGATAGGAAAAGCCAAGCAGCTGCGGGAACAGGAGTTTCAATATTTGATATTTTATAGTCACCTTGGAAGGTTGCTTCGCCAGTTCCATCATTTATTGACATTTTAAAAAAAGTAGATGTACCAGAGCGATCTTTTCCCCAAAAAAGTTCTAGATGGTTACCGACATGAGTCGATAAGCTGTATGCGTCTAAATATCCTGCATCTGAATGAACATCTAAAATGTAATCTTCTGCATAGTTATATTGTCTTTGACCATAGTTTAGAAGTTGTTCATCGATAGAAATATCAACAAGTTCTGCATAGAAATAATTGTATATAATATCTCTATCACCTTGAAAATCTTCTTGATCAGTATATGTAAATATTGATCCATTTTCATCAGTTTCATAACCTTCGCGGTCTAAAAAATAGGCAATATCAAAATCAATAACAGATCCAGTTCCAATACCGTACTGGTTTTGGTAGTAATCAATTAACGCTTGATCTGTATTATTTTCATGGCCTGTAATATTTGCTGTGTAAGTATATATATTTGCAGCTTGTGCGGTTAACGAAAGAAAAAGTGACAAAATTAATAAAGCAGTTCTTAAAAACATAGTTAGCTCCTCATGTTTGTTGTTAGTAGTTTATTGAAATTGAAGCACTTAATTAGGGTTGACTGGTAGCTGATTTCTTCTTGCGTCTGAATGTAATACACCCACCAATTCCAGATAAAAACATCCATGCGGCTGCTGGTAGGGGTACTGGGTGAATTGCTTTAAAGTCAGTGATTTCGTATTTAACATTCGTATGGTCGGTATCATAATAGCGTACTTTGCTATAACTTCCGGTTGCGCTTGAAGCATGATCGAGAATATCATCTGTTAACATCGAGAAGATTTTTTCTTCATCAAGATCATCCCAATCAGAAAAATGGTATTCGCCAGAATCGGCATCATCAAAAAAATTTTTATCAAACACGAATGTAATCGCAGAAGATATATAACCGGTTTCTTCAAATTTAGCACCTGGCTCACTATCATCTTCGCGACCATATTTAGCGTAATAATCAAAAGTAAGATAATCACGATATTTAGAGTTAGTAATTGTAATATGTGTTTCTCTATGAAGTTGCCACTCATATTCATCCCATGTATTTATATTGCTAGAACTGTCGCCAATACGAATTTCATGCGGAATGGCCCAAGATTTTTTTGACTCAGTATGATTAACATTTATCTGATCGCCAATCGCAGCAGTGCTAAGATCGTTTGAATCAGTTACATATCCAGAAAATTCGAACATATATTTGTATTCGACAATTTCAGCATTAACGGTAGAAAAAGTACTAAGCAATATAACTAGAAAAGAAGTGCGTAAAAGCATAATTAACCCCCAAGTTTTAGATAGTATTTTGAATTAATATTGATTTTGTATATCAATTTGCAAATTACTTTAGTTGATGATTGTTACAGTATAATTATGTTTTGCGGGCGAATGACTGGCGTATTTTATAATATATTCAATGGCTTATATGGGTGATTGTTTGGGGAAGAATCTGATTCCCATAATTTAATTCAGAATATTCAGTTATAAAATACGGGTGCGGGCTAAACTTTTTTGATCACATATTCCATCTCAAAAGGTAATTGGGTTTGCGACGAAAATACAATCATTGAGTTTTTAATTCTTTTGCCAAATTCCGGATACCATTCACTCTTTTCGATGGAAGCTTCAACTTGTCCGTTATAGATTATCTCTGCACACATTTGACCATCTGCATTGCATAAGGTGATTTTGTTTGCTTCTATTGCAGCAGAAATATCTGGATGTAGATGGATGAAGTTTTCAATCAGACAACTCCCGCTGCCCTCAATACGATCGGTAATGATCCATGAAAAATCATTTATTTCTATCGAGCGGTTATGTATTCTCCCTCTTTGCTGGCGCTCATAGCCACTGTGTCCACCGGAAAAAACAACAGATGCGTTGTTTTCCAGAATCGAGGGGCTGATCGGCATGGCCCTTCGTGCTACGCGAAACACCCCCCATATTTCGGATTGTTCCTGGTTATTGAGCATAATAGTATTATGCCCTTTGGTTGAGCGGCAATATTTGCGTTCGGCATTGGCCTGATAATCATAGACACCGGAATCGACGATAATCCTTTTTCCATTGAGAGCGAGCTCATAACTGAGAAGGTCACAATGTCCATGGCCGGGTTGATAATCAGGGGCGATTTCGCCAAAGTCGGCAATTATCATGTCATGACCATTTTTCACACCATAATAACCGGAGTTAGGAAGGTTGATAATCTGCTGAGATTCAGCAGTTTGCGGCAGTTGATAATCTATTAGTCTGGAACCGTAAACGAAAAGTGACTCAGGGGGAGGGGCAATTTTAAATGCTGAATCATTAAATAGCGGTATGTCCCCATCAGGCAGCAAAACCATAGCCAGATAATCAAGCGCCTTACGACACTTATCCTGGATATATAGCTTGTCTTGTTTTGAGTTAAAGGAGTCGTTAGATTCCAACAGGTTGAAAACATCAAGATAGTCTTCTGTAACAATGCTGTGGTACATCGGGCTGCGTTCATAATGCCCGCCGTCATCCAAAAGCTGTTCTTCCGCCTCTTCCAGGATAATCTTCATCCCCTTCTGACGCCAGCGATTAGCGTCATCACCGAGAAAGAAGGTTCCGGCAAATAACAGGGCGATACCATTTTTAAGATAATGGTTAGCAAGGATGTGGTACTCAATTTGCTGTTCAAGATAATATGCCTGCTGATAAAGAGAGTATAGCCAGCGCTGCGGTACTTCATTTGGATATACCGTAGCAAAATACTTAATCCAGTTTACTATGCGCAATGACTGGGTGTATGGCTCCCAGGCATCTTCCATGCCCGGGGGGTTGTTCTCAATCCAGCTATCTATCAGTATGCGGTCTTTATCAACATGGGTATCGGGATCTAGAAGATAGTCAAAATAGTGCAGGTTATAGCGCCACAGCTTCGGGTATTCTTCGCAGCCCCAGTCGATATCGTTTTGGTCAAATTCGATTGTGGTGTTCAAAAAAGTTAGAGTGCTACCCTGAAGCAGATTGTTTTCAGGGCAGATGGAATTTTGAAGTCTAAACCCGGTTTTTGTTTGCGGGTCAATATGTTCACAAAGCCGGGGGGAAATATTAATTACCCTGCGTACGACCATATACGCTATCTGCATAGGGCGCAGATAGCGAAATGTCCACAAGTATAGTGAAGATCGTGACGCTAAACTTTTAGCCTTTGCGCTTAGCTTAGTTGCTTTCGAGGCTATCGATGACATCAAAACAGGTATTTGCAACTTCAATTACCTCATCAAAAGAGATAGGAGCAGTTCCTCCTTTGGCAACGGCATCTACGAATGCTTGTGCACACTGCGATTGTCCTTTGTCCTGCTTCATCTGCTTTAGCTTTTTAAACCCGGCCCAACCAAATCCATCTAATCTACGGAAGTTATCCAGCTGCAAAATTCTACCATCACTGAACACTTCAAGACGTTCTTTCGGGAATGCCTTGCTGCCGTTGGCAAGGTAATTGACAGTACCGAATGAACCGTCGGCAAAACCTAAAGTTATGGTTGCTTTGTCATCACGAATAGCAAGCCCTTCAGCCTGGCCCATCATCATAGCCTGCGAGGCAACGATTTCAGAATCAGCCAGATACCTTAGCAGGTCAATGAAGTGGCATCCTTCGCCAATGATTCTGCCTCCGCCAACTTCGCGGTTTTGGGTCCAGTGGTCTGCAGGAATATCACCGGCATTTACTGTCATAATAAATGATTTTGGTTCTCTGCTATTTACCAGTAATGATTTTGTCTTTTGAATAAAAGGGGAGAATCTGCGGTTAAACCCAACCATAAGAATTCGTGGGCCAAATTTTTCACAGCTTAGCTGATATGCATCTTTTATCTGCTCAAGCTCACCGCGTGTCAGGCATACCGGTTTTTCAACAAAAACATGCTTGCCGGCATTCAGAGCATCACAAACAAATCGAGCATGAGAATCATGCTGTGTTGTGATAACTATGGCATTGATGTCTTGATTGCTTAAAAGTGCAGGAGTATCAG
>QZLE01000198.1 GCA_004796365.1 Gammaproteobacteria bacterium
ACCTAAATAAGCAGTTAATATCTTATCGCCCCACAAAAAGGCAATAAAACCAGCTGCCGCCAAATAAGGACCAAATGGAATTGGAATATTTTTATCGCGCCCTAATACAATAACCATTGTGATGCCAACTATCGCACCTACAAAAGATGAAAACAAAATAATAACAGGCAGCATCTTCCAGCCCATCCAAGCACCTAGCGCAGCTAGAAGTTTAAAATCACCATACCCCATCCCCTCTTTACCGGTTAGCAGCTTAAAACCATGATAAACCAACCACAGTGATAGATAGCCAAATACAGCGCCGTAAATGGAAGATTTCAAGTCAACATCAAAAACACCATGCATGCTCAATAAAACTCCAGCCCAAATCAAAGGCTGAGTAATAGAGTCCGGAAGCAAGCATGTATCAAAATCAATCATGGTTAATGCGATTAAGCACCATGTTAAAAATAATCCCGCTAATGTTGCCCACGTAACACCAAAATACACTGCAACAAGCACCGACAGCACCGCTGTCACGCATTCAACAATAGGGTAACGGATAGATATCTTGGTATTACATTCAGAACACTTACCACCAAGAAATATATAACTGAAAACAGGGATATTTTCCAAAGCGGTTATCCGATGACCGCAATTAGGGCAACGAGAACGAGGGGCAACCAGGTTAAACTTTTCTTCAGCCTGTTTTTGCTCTTCCTCTGTTAATTCCTGTTCCAGAATCTCCTTAGCATTAACTAAAAATTCACGCTGCATGATAATCGGCAGTCTATGAATCACAACATTCAAAAAACTACCAATCAGCAAACCAATTACACAGGTAAAAACGTAAAATGCAGCAGGAGTCTGCTGCATAAAGATAATTAGATTTTCCAAGATATAAACCCTTGTTTAGCCAACAACCTGACCAAGCTGGAAGATCGGCAAGTACATCGCAATAACCAAGCCACCAACAAGCACGCCTAGAATTACCATGATTAATGGCTCAAGCAAACTACTCAAACCATCAACAGCAGCATCCACTTCTTCCTCATAAAAATCAGCTACTTTGGTAAGCATGGTATCTATCGAACCTGACTCTTCACCAATAGCCACCATCTGCACCACCATGCTTGGAAATAGATTAGTCTGTTTCATCGCGAGCTGCAATTGCTGCCCGGTTGAAACATTATCCTTCATCTGCAAAATTGCATTGGAATATACTATATTTCCTGCCGCTCCTGCCACAGAGGTCAAAGAATCAACTAGAGGAACCCCAGCTGCAAACATTGTTGAAAGCGTACGCGCAAAACGCGCTATAGCAGCCTTATTCAAAATAGAGCCGATAATAGGAATTCTGATCATCAATCTATCTAAAAAATAATTAAACTTATGCGAACGTCTTTTTGCTTCAATAAATGCAAATACACCTAAGATAATACCACCAAATATCAAATACCAGTATTCGATAAATAAGTCTGATAAAGCAAGGACAAATTTTGTAAATGCAGGCAACTCCGCTCCAAACCCTTTAAACAGTTCGGCAAACTGCGGCACAACCCAGATTAACAGAATAGTTGTTACGACAAAAGCAACTACCAATACAGCTGTTGGATAAAAAAGGGCTTTCTTAATCTTCTTTTTAATTGACTCCGTCTTTTCCTTATAGGTAGCAATCTTATCTAACAAACTTTCCAAAGCACCAGACTGCTCACCGGCATCGATCAGATTTACAAATAGCTCATCAAAGTAACGTGGATGCTTTGCCATGGATTCTGCCAAAGTATTACCTTGCTCTACATCATTTTTAATGGCCATTACCAGCTCTTGCATGCTCGGGTTGTCATGCCCTTTGCCAATAATATCAAACGCCTGCACAATTGGAACGCCAGAGGATATCATTGTTGCCAATTGCCTACTAAATACAGCAATATCCCCAGGTTTAATTGACTTTTTATTAGCTGACGCAAAAAGCTCAGATTTTTTCTTAACTTTACTGGGAGTTATGCCCTGACGGCGCAGATCAGCCTTAACCAGCATCGGGTTAGCAGCTACAGACTCTCCCTTAATAGAGTTTCCTTTTTTATCCTTACCCTCCCAGGCAAAGGTTGGCATCTTTTTTGGCTTAGCAGCTGCCTTCGTTTTTTGCGCCATTTTAATCCCTTTTTATTCTTTTATAAGCTCTTTTCAGATAACAGCTTAAGTATAGTTATAAATCTACTCTTTTGTAACCCTATTAATCTCTTCAAGACTGGTTATACCTTGTTTTACCTTGTTTAAGCCTGACATTCTCAAGTCAGCAATGCCTTCTTTTGCAGCTTGGTCACCAATTTCTAGCGCATTTCCACCTTCCATGATGATGCGACCAATAGCTTCACTAATTGGCATAACCTGATAAATACCAACACGTCCCTTATACCCTTCAACACACTGGTCGCAACCGACTGCTCCATATAGCTGCAAATCATAAATTTCATCTTCTTTAAAGCCCTCCTCTAACAATGCCTCTTTTGGAATATCAACCTGCTTTTTGCAATGAGGGCATAATCTACGCGCTAGTCTTTGTGCAATAATCAGGCTAACCGCAGAGGCGATATTAAATGCAGGAACACCCATATTCGCAAGACGAGTAAGGGTCTGCGGTGCATCATTAGTATGCAAGGTAGACAACACCAAATGTCCAGTAAGCGCAGCTTTTATAGCAATCTCAGCGGTTTCAAGGTCACGAATCTCACCCACCATAACTATATCTGGATCCTGACGTAGAAATGCACGCAAAGCAGAAGCAAAATCTAACCCAGCCTTGGGATTAGTATTAACCTGATTAATACCAGGCAGGTTAATCTCAACAGGATCCTCTACAG
>QZLE01000161.1 GCA_004796365.1 Gammaproteobacteria bacterium
GATTATGATTCATTTGGTGATGCATGTGACCAATGTCCTGATGATTACTTTAATAGCTGCCCAGTCGAAGATGTTATTGAAGATCAGGACAACGATGGAATTGAGGATGGAAATGATAACTGCATACTTGTTGCAAACTCTAACCAGTTAGATAGCGATGGTGACTTAGTTGGCGATGCGTGCGATGTATGTCCAAACGATGCAACTGATAGTTGTAATGAGGATAAAGACGCGGATAACGATGGCATTGAAGATGATCTGGATAACTGCCCTGCGGTAAAAAATGCAGACCAGTTAGATAGTGATGGTGACTCAGTCGGTGATGCGTGCGATAAATGCCCGAATGACGCAATTGATAGCTGTGTAACTGGACCAAAGCTAATTCAGGCATCTCTTCTGAATGTCGAGTCTGGTTGTGTTACCTATATTGGAGATCATCCTTCAGAGCCGGGGCAGGGGTTTGAACAAAAGTTAGAATTCTGTGCTGACGGAACTGTAACCAAATGGTGGAACCCAGATCCAGTAAATAGCCCATCTCAACCTGGTGATCTAGTTCAAGAGGGAACCTGGTCATATGATGGTAATGTACTGGTTATAGAAACAGTTTCTTCAGTTATGGGAATGGATATGAATTACACCGACAAATATGGTGTAGCTTACACATACGATAACGGAGCTAAGCTGGATATTTATAATGCGAGCAAAGTTACTCCTGCTGGCAGTGGTACGTTAGCTGGGGATTACGAATTGGTGTCAGAAACAATCATAACCATGGGGTCCTATATGGATCTATATGCTGTTTCAACAACCATAACCGAAGTTGCAGACAATGGTTCTGAGTTTCTTTGGTCATCTACTAAAACTGTAGAAAGTACATGTGATGGGTTTGCGTGTAATGATGCCTCCAATGGGACAACAGTTACTGAAACCAGTAGAGCATTGGATGCACCAGGTACTTTATATGATCTTGAAGGAACCTATATCTTTCAGACAAGTGATGTCCTTGTTTTAGAAAGAAAGTAGCTTCTTGAGAGGTAGTTGATTCTTAAGAGTTGACTAAGAGGAAAACAAGACCGCCAGTGTTTATAGCATTGGCGGTTTTTTTGTTAAACATTAAAGATGGAGTCATAATCGATATCTAGAAATTATTTGCTTTAGTTTTTTTGGTACGGCAAATTTGCAGAAAATGTATTAATGGGTACAATCCAATCCAGAAAAGGCAAAATTCCTTATGTTAAATGGGTAATATTCCAGCGATTTTGTTTATTCTATTGCTACTTTTAACCTTAATATTTCTCCCTACAAAAAGAGTTAAGAATGAAACGTAAAACATTAATGTCATGGAGCAGTGGAAAAGATAGTGCTTGGGCTTTATATCAACTCCAAAAAGATTCAAATATTGAGCTAGCTGGACTGTTTTGTACCGTTAATAAAGAATTTGATCGTGTAGCTATGCATGGAGTGAGAGTTGAATTGCTCCAAAAGCAAGCAGACAGTATAGGGCTCCCGCTTGAAGTAATAGAGATTCCATATCCATGTAGCAATGAGCAATATGAGAAAGCAATGGGGTTGTTTATTGAAATAGCAAAAGATAACGGTGTTGAGCAGATCGCCTTTGGTGATCTTTTTTTAGAAGATATTAGAGGCTATAGGGTCGAAAAGTTACAAAGTAGTGGGATAGAGCCAATTTTTCCTATTTGGGGAATTCCTACTGAATTGCTTTCAAGGAAAATGGTTGATAGTGGTCTAAGGACAATAATTACTTGTGTAGATCCACGAAAGTTATCCAAGAATTTTGCCGGTAAAGAGTATACGCATGATTTATTAAACCAGCTTCCGGATGGGGTTGACCCATGTGGTGAGAACGGCGAGTTCCATAGTTTTGTTTTTGATGGCCCAATGTTTAATTCGCCTATAAATATCGCTGTAGGTGAGATTGTTAAGCGTGATGAATTTGTGTATGCGGATGTTATGCCCGTATGATATTAAATATCAAATGCACAATTTGCAGAATATGTATTTACAGGTACAATCCAGCTCCGCAATGGGTCTCCAATTAACTTATAGCTAAAAAATTGGTGGCTCTTGATATGTGCGCCAACATTAATAATGTATTATTTGGTGTTTTCTAAATGTAGAGATGAGGATCAAAATGGATAACCATATTATGGCACTTAAGTGCTTTATGGACGGACTTGGTGTAAGAGATGTTGAGTTTCCGCCTGAATTAACTGATGCTGAGATCAACTTGATTGTTGAAATGGCAGTTTGTGCTGCAGGACAGATTGATGGTGGTGGTAAAGAAGGGTTTAAAGCTATTTTTACTAAGCTTCTGGAAAGATGTAAGGAAGAAATTGGGGATGAGGCTGCAGTACAGGTTATTGCTGAGCTATAATTAATTCTTAGTGTTTTATGAAGTGGGGCAATAACGGTATTGCGGAGCAAGATAAATGCCAGTTAAGCAAAGAATAATCAAGGTAGTAAAAAGCCAAAGGGAGTATTTTGAATCTGGAGCAACCAGGTCGTATAAGTTCAGAATTGCGCAGCTGAAAAAGTTGAGAAAAGCGATAAAGGATTATGAGCTTGAGTTTACTGCAGCCTTGAAAACTGATTTGGGTAAGGCGCCATTTGAATCATATGCAACTGAAATCGGGTTCGTTCTACATGACATCAGATATACTATAAAGAAATTAAAAGGGTGGATGCGCCCTAAAAGTGTAAAGACTCCATTTTACCTGCTACCAGGATCTAGCAAGATCTATAGTGATCCGCTTGGGGTGAACCTCATAATAGCCCCGTTTAACTACCCTGTTGGCCTTACTTTTGCGCCTTTAGTGGCTGCGATTGCTGCTGGTAACACTGCAGTGGTGAAGACGTCAGAGCTGACTGAGCATGTAAGCTCTGTCATCGAAAAACTGATTAATACAGTTTTTGAAAAAGAATATATTGCCTATGTTCCTGGTGGTGTTAATGAGACGACAGTGTTGCTTGAACAAAAATTCGATCATATCTTCTTTACCGGTAGCCCCAGAGTAGGCTCTATTGTTATGGAAGCGGCAGCGAAACACCTGACTCCGGTAACCCTGGAGCTGGGTGGTAAGAGTCCGTGCATTGTTCATAAGGATGCTAACCTTGATATTGCTGCCAGAAGGATTATCTATGGCAAGATGATGAATGCCGGGCAGACTTGTGTCGCTCCAGACTATATTTTGGCTCATGAAGAGATAGAGATTGAACTTCAGGAAAAACTGGTCGAAAGGATTAACGAACTCTACGGTGAAGACCCATCACAGAGCACTGACTTTGGTCGAATCGTTAATCATCAGCACCATGATCGCCTGGTGTCACTTATTGAGCCGAATAACCTGGTCACAGGCGGACAGAATGATCGTGAAAATAGATATATTGCACCGACATTGTTGGAGAATATCTCGCTAGATCATAAGGTGATGCAGGAAGAGATATTTGGTCCAATTTTACCGATATTGGAATATAAAACCTTGGATGATGTATTTGATATTGTTTCCAAATTGCCACAACACCCGCTTGCCTGCTATATCTTTAGTGAGTCTAAGCAGATTCAGGAGAGGTTGATAAATGGTATTCAGTTTGGAGGAGGGAGCATTAATCAATGTATCAACCATCTTACTAACCCAGAATTACCATTTGGTGGAGTTGGGATAAGTGGAATTGGAGCCTATCATGGATACGAAGGGTTTAAGCGTTTTTCTCACCAAAAGTCGGTACTTAAATCAGGCACGAAACCTGATTTGCCAATAGCTTATCCCCCTTACCAAGGGAAGCTAAAGTTTCTGCGTATGATTCTTAAATAGGCACTAATTAACTTGCAGTCATTAGATAAGCGGCTAGTGCTACTTAACCTTAATAACTGTTCCCCATAACTATTTGTATCTAAACGTACTGCGTAATGCTTGCTATCTTAACTAGTTTATACCAGCGATAACCTGCCAATAGTTTCAGATTCTCTTCTGTCGGATAGGGATCTTCTTCTATCCGCAGTTAGCTTGCCTGGTTCAAAACGCTGAAACGAACGTCTGTCTGAAACCTGGCGCCTTTTAAATCTACGACGCTCAGTGTTATCACTCAGTGCATCGCTAATAATTAAATTTGACACGGCTTATTTCCTCATATTGACTTACATTAAGTCCATCTGAATACGTAACTGTTCCATCAACTACATGATAAATCGCAGCTATATTAGCAGTAATACATATAATTAAAAGTAAAATTTGCGCTGATAGCTGAATAAGTCTTTTCATACTAACCCCTGAATATTATTATTTGAATGTTACCGTTTAAAAAAACTTGATAAATAATGTAGTTACACACCACACACTTCCTAGAAAGGTAAGTTTATTATAAGGAATTAATAATATAAGTAAAGAGTGAAGTGTGACAGGCGTCGCATATTTTATGATAAATGGTAAGTGTTTTGTGTGTGATTGATTTTGATAAACTTATTAAGCGGTATAATTCATCCGGCACCGCCCAGGATAAACCATGGACGGAGGGGAATGAAAAAGTAAAGTGGTTTCTACTGTGCTCAATCGTTTTGGTATTGGATTAGCGACTATCCATGCAGCCCTTTTGATGCAATTTCGAACACGTTTTTAGAAAGATCATCAGCTGCAACAATCTTTTCCAGTTGTTCTTTAATAAGGCTCTGGCGGTTGTTATCAAATTTTTTCCAGTTAATAAGCGAACTGACAATTCTGGCTGCAATTTGGGGATTTATTGGATCAAGCCTTAAAACTTGAGATGCAATATATTTATATCCGGTGCCATCATTTTTATGAAACTCCAGCAGATTTCCCTGACAAAAAGATCCAATTAATGCCCTTACCTTATTAGGATTCTTAATATTAAAAGCAGGGTGTGACATCAAATTTTTGACTTCATTCAGAGTGCCTGGTCGCTTTGACATTGCCTGAATAGCAAACCATTTATCTATTACTAGAGGTTCTTTTTGCCAGCGGTCATAGAAGTGATCAAGAGCATGCTGGCGAGATGGGTGGTCAGTATGAGAAAGCATGGTCAGTGCACTGATCTCGTCAGTCATATTGTCATTGTCATAGAACTGGGTATTGCACAGATTTATTGTCTCTTCATCCTCAATAGCAATCAAATATCCTAAGGCAAGGTTTTTAAGGCTGCGTTGCCCGATTGATTCAGCATCAATTGAATAAGGCTCAGAACTGATGTTATTTTGGTAAACAACCATTAATTCATGGCGTAGATTCGAGGCAAGCTCTTTGCGGATAAAATTTCGTGCTTTTAAGATATGGTCAATATCTTCGCCACCAAGTGTCTCTAGTAGATATGTTTCTGATGGCAAAGAGAGAGCTAGCGCGACGAAAGACTTATCTAGCTGGTGGCTTAATAATGTATTTTTAAATGCAGTTATAAAGCGCATATCAATTTCCATTGCAGAGTCTTGCTTATCAAACTCGGCAAGGTTCTTGATCATGCGAATTGCCAGTTTTTGTCCAGATTCCCACCGATTAAAATCATTACTATCATGTGACATTAAAAATGAAAGCTGATCGTCGGTATATGGGTATTCAATCTTAACCGGTGCTGAAAAACCGCGTAAAAAAGAAGGGACTGGTTTTTCTGTTACACCGTCAAAGGTAAAACTTGATTCCTCTGCTGTAATATTCAATATGGTTGATGTCTTGCCGGCAATTTCAATATCTCTGCCGTAAGTGTCAAGCATCCCAAATTCAAACGGGATATGAAATGGTAACTTGCTGTCCTGTTCAGGCGTGGCAGGGCAGTTTTGTTTTATATTAATTGTGTAGCACTGCTTGTCCTTGTCAAATTCGTCAGATATTTCAAGCACCGGTGTTCCAGCCTGGCTATACCATAACGAAAACTGCGATAGGTCAGTATTGTTGGCGTCAGCCATTGCATCAAGGAAGTCGTCACAGGTAACTGCCTGTCCGTCGTGGCGCAAGAAGTAAAGGTCCATCCCTTTATAGAATCCTTCATCTCCCAGCAGGGTGTGGTACATGCGGATAACTTCAGCGCCTTTGTTATACACTGTCACCGTGTAGAAATTATTCATTTCAATATAAGATTCAGGGCGAACCGGGTGAGCCATTGGACCAGAGTCTTCAGGAAATTGGTGCGACCTTAGGATCTTAACATCGTTAATGCGCTTAACTGATTTGGAGTTCATGTCGCCGGAAAATTGCTGGTCACGATATACTGTTAGACCTTCTTTAAGACTAAGCTGAAACCAGTCACGGCAGGTTATGCGGTTACCGGTCCAGTTATGGAAATATTCGTGGGCAATCACGCTTTCAATTCCCTCGTAGTCGGAATCAGTTGCTGTATCCTGATTGGCTAGAACATATTTTGAGTTAAAGATATTCAGCCCTTTGTTTTCCATTGCCCCCATATTAAAGTCGTCGGTGGCAACAATCATATAGATGTCTAGGTCATATTCGCGACCATAAACATCTTCATCCCATTTCATAGCCTTTTTTAATGATTCCATGGCATGTCCGGTTTTGCCGACGTTTGCCTTTTCAACATAAATCTCAAGATTAACCTGTTTTCCAGAGCAGGTTTTAAAACTGTCGGTGTGCACCTCCAAGTTACCCGCTACCATAGCAAAAAGATACGAAGGCTTTTTAGAAGGATCAAGCCAGGTGGCATAATGCCGCCCTTGATCAAGGTCTCCATGGTCAATGCGGTTGCCATTGGCGAGAAGGACGGGGAATTTTTCTTTGTCAGCTTTAAGGGTGGTTTTGAATGTGCTTAAAATGTCAGGGCGATCCAAAAAATAAGTTATTTTACGGAACCCTTCTGCTTCACACTGGGTGCATAACATTACATTTGAGCGGTAAAATCCTTCAAGAGATGTATTCTTATCAGGATAAATTTTACATGTTGTTGATAGTTTAAATCTCTCAGGAACATTTTGTATGCTCAAATGCTCAGAATCTAAGGTATATTCTTGTGGTGTAAGCTCTTTGTTATCTATGCTTGCTGAGATAAATTCCAGCTCAATGCCATCAAGTATCAAGTTATTGCTCAAGTCTTGTTTGGCTGGGTTTTTGCAAATGCTTAATAGCGATGTTACCAATGTGTGATCATCGAAGATCTCAACAATTAATTCGATATTTTCGATCAAAAAATTTGATTCAGTATAGTCTTTGCGATAATTGACATTGGGATTAGACATCGTTGACTCCATAAGGCGTATAGTAGCCCTTAATGCTTGCTATGGCTTGAATGACGTGCTGACCTAGTGTGACATTATTCTTTGAATCATTTCGCGTACAGTCGAGGTTTCAAATGGTTTATCACATATCGCAGAAACACCAGATTGCTGGATTGAGGCAAGTCTGGTTTCACTGGTTTCGCTGGTAACCATTAATATTGGAATATCAGGTTGTGCACTTTGATTGCGCACATATTCGATAAGAGCCCTGCCATCCATTTCAGGCATGTTGTAGTCAGTTACAATAAGGTCGTACATATTGTCTTTTAAATACTCAACAGCTTCAACGCCATCCTTTGCTTCAAAAACCTTTTCTATGCCCATAAGGGTTAGAATCCTGATAATGTGCTTGCGTGCCATCAAACTGTCATCGACAACCAATACCCGTAAATCTTCAACGTCAATATCGCTTAATTCAAGTTGCTGAGGTGAGATATAGTCTATAGTTGCATAAACAGCTTTTTTAAGTGCCAAACGTTCAAATGGTTTAGGTAGAATTGCTATAACACCTGCCTGACGCAATGGTTCAAGGTAATGTTCGTCTGTTTCACTTGAAATCAGCATAAACGGAATATCTTTTAAGTCTTCACTGACACGCATCGCATTAATGATATTGCTGCCGGTCATGTCTTTAAAATACATTGCGCTAACGACTAGGTCTGGAGTGTATCTTTCCATAGACTCCAAAGCCTCTTCTCCGTTGGATGCTTCGTCGATATTTATAATGCCAATACTGTTCATCTCTTCAATTATTATACGGCGCTGTGCGTTAGAAGGCTCCACCAAAAGAATATGAAGATCACCGATTGAAATTTTATTTTCCATATACCCCTCAATAAGACAAAAAAAGAATACGAAGCCATGTTTTCTTATTCTAAGAATAGACCAGTAATGGCAATTTGGATAGATGTGATCACTGTTCTCCTGCGGAATAGCTCTCATTTTGTAAAAAAATGACTAGCAGACTATTTTTAGCGACGATAGTTTGAAATATTCTACTAAAATTCAAAAGGTGGCAATGTGTAATATATTTTAACCATATTTTTGATGGCGCAGATTGTGTCCTTGATAGCAAAAATTGTTTAATAATAGTTTGAAGGAACTAATAGATGTCGTTACCTCATAGTTATGATGAAGTACCAATGGAGTGGGTTGGGGATCTTAGTGGCCGTAGGGCGAAAATGACCCCAAATATGGAAGCAGTTACCGATGTTGCTACAGGAAAACGATATACCTATAAAGAGATGGATGATCGAGCCAATAAGTTGGGTGCCTATCTAAGAGATGAATTAAAGGTAAAGCGTGGTGATCGCATCTGTATTCTAATGACCAACCGGATTGAGGCCATAGACCTATATTTTGCTTGCGGTAAACTTGGCTATATCCTTTCTCCTCTAAGTTATGCGCTGCATAAGAATGAACTTGAAGAATTGCTAAATAGAATTCAGCCAAAGGTGATTTTTTATGAGGATATCTTTGCTGAACTGGCTGAGACCTGGAATATGCCACCGTCAGTTTCTGAAAGAGTGAGGGTTGGTGATAGCGAGTTTTTCTATGAAGGCGAGATAATGAACCGTCCGGTTGAAAACGTCAATGTTCCGTTATCCATGAACCATACTCAGATGTATATTCATACTGGAGGTACTACTGCAGTTCCGAAAATTTGTGTAGTGCCATATAGGCAGATGGTGTGGAATTCATTCGAACTAATGACTAATTCCCTTATGCTGTGCACCGCAGTTGATGGTGAACTAACGGTAATGTTAACTTTTCCTTTTTTCCATATAGGTGGCTGGAATTCACTGATTCCAGCTTATTACATGGGGTCTCGCGTAGCGATGTTACGCACGTTCAATCCAGAACTTGCTTTAGAAACGATTGAGAAAGAGAAAATCGTCAGTTTTGGTGCTGTTGAGGCAATGCTACAGTTTATGTCTGCAAGTCCCAAATTTACAGATACGGATTTTAGCTCGGTATTGGCTTTGACTACAGCTGCGGCCCCATGCTCGGAGGAGGTGCTTAGGCCTTTTTGGGATAAAGGGGTAAGAACCAGCCAGGCTTACGGTATGACCGAAGCTGGACCATCGAATTTTAGCTGTATTTTACAGGAAGGCTCCAAGGAAGAGGTCGAGGCTAAGGCTGGCAAGATAGGAATCTCTATGGCTCACTGTGATTATAAGATTGTTGATCCAGATACACGGGAAGAAGTTGCGCAAGGAGTGGAGGGGGTATTGTGTATGCGTAGCCCTCATAATTTTGGTGGTTACTTGAATGATCATTGGCGTACTGAAAAGCTATTTCTTGAAGGTGGCTGGGTTTATACTGGTGATTTAGCGGTTGAGGATGATGAAGGTTTGGTGTCAATAGTAGGCAGGGCAGATAATATGTTTATTTCAGGTGGTGAAAATGTTTCTCCGGAAGAAATTGAGCTGGTTCTGAAACGCCATCCTGCAGTAGCAGGAGCTATTAGTGTTGGCATAAAGGATAAAAAGTGGGGAGAGGCGCCAGTTGCATTAGTTGTAGTCAGACCAGGCAGCGATGCAACCCAAGATGATCTCAAAGATTTTTGTGCCAGCCAGTTGGCAAGATTCAAGATACCTCAGGAGATCAAATTTGGCGAGACCCTACCCCTAACTGGTGCAGGTAAACTGGATAGAAATGCGCTGAAAGCGATGTTTGTATAACAGTTTATGGCCAAAAATATAAAAAAATACCGGCATTATGCCGGTATTTTTTTAGCCATTACACCAATCGGTTTAGTTGCAGCTTGCTACTTTTTCCCAAACGTCATCGGAAGTCTCTTGCAAAGATGTAGTATCTCCAGTCATTCCAAGATAGTCATTTGAGCCATTAGCATAAACCAGTATGTTGTATCTCAATGAGGCGCGGTTGGCGTCTACATGCTCTTGATTGGTAGTGGTGAAACATGTCTCAACTTGTTCTTCAAGAGTTATTTGATATGGGCCAGCCTGGTCGCTGTAGGTATCAAGAGTATCTATTGCTACAACTCCAAGAGCATAGGTACCGCTTTGTGTGGCAGTCCAGGTGCAGGTGAAATTTGCAGCACCATCACAAACAACGCCACCGGCGGCTCCAAGCGCAAGCACAACTCTGTCAAGGTTGCCGTCCGGGTCTGATGCTGTTCCGGTAAATGTTACTGTCAGACCATCGGTTGTATATTGATGGGTGTCGATAGTTGGTTTGCTGTTTCCAGTTATCTCGAAGTTAACATTTTCAAGTTCGCTTTGATTTCCTGCATTATCAACTGCCTTTACCTGCCAGCTGTATTGGCCTTCAGGAGTATCATGTACGGTGCAGGCGAAATTGGCTGTACCTTCACAATAAATGCCACCACCTTCACCATAAAGGATTACTTCTTTGATATCTTCATTGCCATCTGCATCATTTACATTTCCGGTAATGGTTACGGTATTACCTGATACTGAAGCGTGAGTGTTATTAATAACCGGTGCCTGGTTTTCAGGGCGAGTAATGGTGAACTCAACGCGTTCTTCATTTCTTACATTGCGCGAATCCCAAGCAACAAGTGATACGTTAAGAGGCGATCCAACAGTTATATCATTTTCTAGGTAATCAAGAACGCATGTGAAGTTTGTTGTACCCTCGCATACAATTCCGGTTACGACTCCAAGACCAAGTACGATACGGCTAATGTCTCCATCTGGGTCAGATGCTATACCAGTTACTACTGCTTTGTAATTATTAAGTTCTGCAATTTGGTAAGACTCGATTACTGGTGGCTGCGGGTCTGTTGGGCAATTGCCAGTAATATATCCATTTTCGCTTGTTCTTAGTGTTACTGTAGCATTGCCATCAGTACCAAGGTTTTCATCAGAGCCCTCTGCGTACCAGGTTGTTGTTGTAGTGCCACCATAGCAGAAAGTTCCCCAGCATGTTTGGCCAGTTGTTTCAGTTACTGAATATGCACGACCTGCAGATTCGTGGTTTGAAGCAGAATCAGTGAACTCTTGACACGCTGGTTCAGCAATTACGTTTACAGTTCTTTTGGCATTGGTTTGATTGCCTGCAGCATCTGAAACTGCATAGATAAGAGCATAGGAATCTATAGTGCTGGTATCTACATAGCCATTAACAATAATCTCAGAGGTTAGATCACCATCGATATTGTCATTCGCTGTTGCACCAGGGTCTACAAACTCAGAGCCTTTATAAACGGTCATAGGGTTGTCACCGTTTAGGGTAATGACAGGGGCAACCTTGTCCGGCCCAGGGCATACACCCAGTGCATATACACCAGGTTCTCTTTCGTGCATGGTTACAGTAGTTGAGGCGTTTGTACCAAGCTCTTCATTTGTTCCTAGAGCATACCAGGTTGTGGTTGTGGTTCCGCCATAGCAAAATGTTCCCCAGCAGGTTTGGCCTTCGGTTACTGTTTCAGAATAGGCTCTGCCGCTGTTTTCATGCTCTTCAAGAGTGCTTTGGTATTCAAAGCAGTCAAAGTCACTGAACATATTTAAAGATACCGGAAACTGATTGTTGTTGCGAAGATCGCGTAAGTGGTTCAACACTGCGTCTTTGATTTCATTAAAGGAGTTGTCTTGCCCCCCTGCTTCATTGCGCTCATTGGCCATAACAACAAAAGTGATGTTTTCGCCATCGCTCCACACCTCTTCTGAGACTACGGAGGTTGTACCGGCAAGGCTTCCGTAGCCAACCATGAGCCATGACCCTCCGCTTATGTTATTGGTTTTGTGCTCGCCATTCAGCCAGAAGTTATCCAGATACAGCATAAAGTCATGAGCATTGGTAACCATGGTTCCAGATCCTGGGCGCTGGTAGAAATCACACGCATATGCGCAGGAGATGTCATCATAGCCAGATTCCCAGTTTCTGTTCCAGTCAGGGTGACACATAAATCTTGACTCATACCAGATCTCATCTGGATGTGCTTCTTCAGGCCTGTTATTTGCCTGCAGAACGGTTGCACCTATTGGTTGGGCAATTTTGGTATTTACATACTCACCTAGTACCGTTCCAACAGATTCTGGGTCAGTAAGGTCAATAGTAGGGTTGGCAGTTTTTGCGATAATTAGAGCAGCCACTTCCATTGAAAAGTGCGAAAAGATTGTACGTTCCTGTCCTGGAGTACAGTTATCGATGATGGTGTCTGCATAGGCCCACATATATGACATGCTTTCTGCCATGGTAGGGAAGCGCCCAAGTCCCATTTGCTCACCGATAGTTCTGGTGTGCGGTGCGCTGTCGATAAAGCAGTTGCGGTCATCTACTAGATCTCTAACTGTGATTTCGAACATTCTTGGATCTGAATAACTGCCGCCCCATGGTTCAATATCAATAACCTGATAAATCAAGTCGTCGTAACTTAAAAGACCGTCTTCAACCAGCTGTCTTATAGCTCTTCTGGTAAAGGTTACCGAATTGGTTGCCTGTCTCATCTTAGCATGCGGCAGGATAGGCTGAGTCAGATCTTTGTTCTGGTATCCGTAGCCACGTTGATATACCAGCTTTCTGTCTTTGGCAACTGCTATTGTTGCAGCGTTATAACCATATTGCTCCATCCAGTCTGTTACTATCTGGTCCAGCCCGGATAGCTCAGGTACTTCTGTTCCTGTTACGGGAAGTGCATAACAACTGATGCTAAACAGAAGTGATGTGATTAATAATGATATAGTTTTAAAAAATGAAGTAGTTTTGCAAAATAATAAAGTTTTGATGTCCATGTTAGTCTCTATATTCTATATATAAATGAATAAAAAATATCCGGAGTAATCCTGATAAATGCCCATTTGTTTCCAAGTATACTGATTAGTTGAGCATGTATATTTGGAAAGGTGTCTGGATGCTGCCCAAGCAATGCCAGATTTGTCGCATATTCTATCAGTTATTTCTTATAAGGCAAGGGGGTAATATTAATTTTTTGTGAATAAAATCAATAATGTCAGAGTATTTTATTAATACTGTCAGTGTGAATCAATAGAGCCAGAGTCTTTGATTGAGCCTATTTTTTTTGCTGTTTGCACAGTTGTCTTTCCTTTCTTTCCAAGGTAGCATGTGTCCCCCAGAAATTAACCAGATAATTTAAGGAGTTGCCGTGGATTTTTTTGAAGACTTGATATCAGAGCGTTTGGGTGGAAAACAGTTTGGTAAATCAACTGCAATCTATAAGTTTGAAAAGATCAAAAGAGCCAAAATGGCAGCTAAAGAGATGCACCCTGATGTAGAGCTAATCGATATGGGTGTTGGTGAACCGGATCAAGCAGCAGATGCAGGTGTTGTTGCCAGACTTGCAGAAGAGGCTGGAAAGGCTGAAAACAGATGGTATGCTGATAACGGTATTCCTGAGTTTCAGCAGGCTGCAGCTGCATACATGCTGAATGTATTTGGTGTAAAGATCGAAAACCCAACTGAAAGTATCGTGCATGGCATTGGTTCCAAGCCAGTGTTGGCCATGTTACCGCAATGTCTTATCAACCCGGGCGATGTACTAATCCAGACAACACCTGGCTACCCAGTTTCAGCTACGCATACAAAATATCTTGGTGGAGAGGTTTATAACCTTCCGCTACTTCAGGAAAATGATTTTTATCCTGATTTATCCAATATTCCTGCAGATATCCTGAAAAGAGCCAAACTTCTTTATCTAAACTATCCAAATAACCCAACCGGTCAGGTAGCAACCAAAGAGTTCTTCGAGAAGGTTGTTGCCTTTGCTAAAGAAAATCACATTGCGGTAGTCCACGATGCGGCTTATGCTGCACTGACATTCGATGGTACAGCACCGCTTAGTTTCCTGTCGGTTGACGGGGCCATGGATGTAGGTATCGAAGTTCATTCACTTTCCAAGGCATATAACATGACCGGGTGGAGACTTGCATTTGTTGTAGGTAACCCAAAGATGGTTAAGGCCTACGCAACTGTAAAAGATAACACTGACTCCGGTCAGTTCCGTGCGATTCAAAAGGCTGGAGTATATGCTCTTGAGCATACTGAGATCACTGAAGCTACCTGCGAAAAATATTCTAGAAGATTCGATCTTCTGGTACAGGGGCTGCAAAGAGTTGGCTTCAAAGCTGTTAAGCCGAAAGGTACTTTCTATTGCTATGTGCCGGCACCAAAAGGCACAAAGTCTGGAATTACCTTTAATAATGCTGAAGAGGTATCAGAGTATCTGATTAAAAATGCACTGATATCAACAGTGCCATGGGACGATGCTGGTCCGTTTATCCGTTTCTCAATGACCTTTGATGCCAAAGGTCCAGAAGAGGAAAAGGCAATTATGGATGAGATAGAAACCCGTCTGGCTAAATTGGAGTTGGTTTTCGATTAATATCCCCAAAGTACCCTATATGATAAAGCCTTACTAAATTAGTAGGGCTTTTTTTATTTCAGGCATTTTCTCAATGACGTAAGCGTGTTATTTTATTACCTACGTACTATTCTTAGAATAGTGAGCTAATAGATTAATATAAGGTTTTTTATGTCTATTCCCAAAGTAAAGCAGGGTTATTTATCTCCACAGGAATTGTGGCAGGAAATTGAGCGTGAAGCAGCCCAGGAGCTGGAAAATGAACCTCTGCTGTCAACCTACATTTTTTCAACGGTAACCTATCATAAAACCTTTGCCGATGTGCTCATGTTTCACCTTGCCAGCAAATTGGGCGGTCCGACTCTAGCAGACAGAAACTGGATGAAAATCTTTGCAGATCCGTTTAAGGATGATGCACAGATTGTAGAATCTGCATGTATTGATCTGCAAGTTATAGCCGAACGTGATCCTGCGTGCACAGGTTATATGACTTCACTACTTTATTTTAAAGGCTATCAGGCTCTACAGTGCTACCGTGTTGCTAATTGGTACTGGAAAAACGGGCGTAAGTTTCTTGCGTTATTTATACAAAGTAGAATGTCAGAGGTGTTCAGTGTAGATATTCATCCGGCAGCTCAGATTGGCACTGGAATCTTTGTCGATCACGCCCATGGGATTGTGATAGGTGAGACAGCAGTTGTTGAAGATAATGTTTCCATGCTCCACGGAGTAACTCTTGGTGGCACCGGTAATGAGCGAGGTGATCGTCATCCCAAAGTGCGTCATGGTGTGTTGATTGGTGCTGGAGCAAAAGTACTGGGCAATATCGAAATAAACGAAGGGGCAACCATCGCGGCAAGCTCTGTGGTGTTAGAAGATGTTCCCGCGCATGTCACTGTTGCCGGTATTCCAGCCCGAATTACTGGGCATCCGCGCACCGATAATCCGGCCAGGGATATGGATCACCGTTTAAAGGAAGAAGGTTTTGATCCATGCTCTATATGTGACGTGGCCCCAAAAACATAATTTTTTGGTTAATAACCCTCTAAAAAGCCATTTCAGTGTTGTAATATAATGGCGTTTTGTAGAAAATATCCGGTTTTGGCAATCCCGCCACTTAACAAGAATTGAAGATTGAATAGTATGACAGCAGAGAATACCCAGAATCATCCACTAGCAGGCAAAGAAGTTTCAGGTGCAGATACAATTGTTCAGGTATTTGCCGATGAAGGTGTTGATACCATTTTTGGCTACAGCGGCGGTGCAATTCTTCCTGTATACGATGCCCTGTACAGGTTTAACGCGCAGCGTCAGGACAATGTAGATGAGCAGATTAATGTCGTAGTTCCGGCGAACGAGCAGGGTGCTGGTTTTATGGCTGCTGGTTATGCGCGCTCAACCGGTAAGGTTGGTGTGGTTGTTGTTACATCCGGCCCAGGTGCTACAAATGTAATTACCCCAGTTAAAGACTGCATGTCTGATTCTATTCCATTAGTAATGATCTGTGGTCAGGTTCCTGTAGGAAGTATGGGTAGTGATGCGTTTCAGGAAGCGCCGATCCTTAATTCTATGAGCCCATGTGCCAAGCATGTATTTTTGGTTAAAGATCCAGCCAAGCTGGAAGAGACTGTTAGAACCGCATTTGAGATCGCCAGAACCGGTCGACCTGGTCCTGTGGTAATTGATGTACCAAAAGATGTTCAAAACTGGTCTGGCTTGTTTAAAGGTGAAGGCAACCTGCCTATTCGTGGGTATCGCAATAGGTTGGAAAATCTTAAGAATGCACAAATTAGTGATGAAAAATGCAAAGAATTCTTTGATCTGTTAAAGCAGAGCAACAGGCCGCTTATTTATGCAGGTGGTGGAATCATCCACAGTGATGCAGCAGATGAGCTGCGTCAGTTTGCTGAAAAACACCAAATTCCAGTTGTTACAACGCTAAACGGTATCGGCGGCATGGATACTCAGCACGAGCTGTGTCTGCGCATGATTGGTATGCATGGTACCGCCTTTGGTAACTACGCAGTTGAAGACTGTGACTTTTTGATTGCTATAGGAGCACGTTTTGACGACCGTGTGGCAGGAAATGCAGAAAAATTTGCACCGCGCGCAAAGGCAATTGCTCATCTGGACATTGATGCATCAGAGATCAATAAGATCAAAATTACCAAGTGGAATCATGTTGGCGATGCTAAAGAAGGCCTGCAGCGTTTAATAGCATATGGAAAAGATTATTCAAAAGATTTAAGTCGCTGGGTAGAACATATTAAACTCCTAAAAGAAAAGTACCCAATGGATTATGATCGTAACAGTGAATTGATTCAGCCATACTATGTTCTTGAAGAGTTAAACAAAGTTGTAAAAGGCGACGCGATAGTCGCAACCGGCGTTGGTCAGCATCAGATCTGGTCTTCACAATATCTTGATTACAAAAAACCAAGAACCTGGTTGACATCAGGAGCAATGGCAACCATGGGGTTTGGTCTGCCAGCAGCTATTGGTGCTCAGGTAGCCAATCCGGACACACTAGTGATTGATATCGACGGTGATGGCAGTATTCGTATGAATATGGGTGAGCTGGAAACAGTAGTTGCCTACAATCTTCCGGTTAAGGTTCTGCTGCTTAATAATCAGGCTGATGGCATGGTGCGTCAGTGGCAAAAGCTATTCTTTGAAAAACGCTTTTCAGGGTCATGTAAAGTAGGGCATCCGAAAGACTTCGTAAAAGCAGCAGAGGCTGATGGATTTAAGTTTGCTAAAAGAGTTGAGCAAAAAGCAGATGTATCGGCAGCAGTAAAAGAGTTTATCGAATATGATGGCCCGGCATTCCTGGAAGTTATGATCGATAGAAATGCCAACGTATTTCCAATGGTAGCGCCAGGCAATAGCTACAGCCAGATGGATACCGGTGATTTTATCAAGTCGCGTTCACCTTTAGAGGAAAAGGACGAATTGGATGTGATTGAAGAGGCGGATGGTAAGCTGCCTGACTTATTCTAGTCAATTTCTTCAATATCTTTGTTGCGGCTTGCTAATAAATGAGTCATGCACTTTGTGTGCACTTAACATCTTTTAGTAAGCTGCGCTTCAAACTTTTATTAATTTCCTGCGACTGATAAATACTGAAATTATTCAAATTAAATAACTACCGCTTTCACTCGTTACCACATTTTTTCATGCATTTTTTGTCAGTTTCTGACTAATACTTTAGTATGATCGATAATGGAATTATAATATTCGATCACTAAGTTTTTGTTCTTATAAGACATTATTAACTGTAATAAAACTGTAATTTTCCTTGATTGAGTTTGCTTTTTATACTTGTTAGTATGTTTTTTATTAAATAACTATGGGGATAACGGATATATCCGAAATGCAGCTACCTGCAGCATAGTGTTAGTTTAAGCTATAACGTTATGGGTAAGTTTTAATGAAAGCAACAACAATAGAATCACACAATAAACGAATCAATTTTTTAGTTAATCACATTTCCCAAAATATAGATGAAGAGTACAGTGTAGCGGAATTGGCAGACATGGTAGCAATGTCGCAGTTTCACTTTCACAGGGTATTTAAAGGAATAGTTGGGGAACCGGTTAAAAACTACATTCGTGGTTTAAGGCTTGAAAGAGCAGCCAAAGACCTGCAAACGACAGATAAGCAAATTAAAGTAATTCAAGAAGAGAGTCAGTATGGGTCGGCAGAGGCATTTAGCCGGGCATTTAAGATTCGTTATGGGGTATCACCAACAGAATATCGCAATAAGATTAGTTGGACGCAGATAGCAACAGACTCAGTTTTATAGTTTCAAAGATTAAAAAAACAGCGCCGCTTTCGGTGCTTTATCCGTTGAGTAACATATAGTTACGAGCGAATTTGGTATTACATATCAGGAAAGGTTAAAAAAATGGCATCAATAATCGTAGGAAATGATCTAGGGGTTCAAAATAGCTCTCTCAACAAGGTGGGGGCAGTAAATGTTAATGGACTGGGAACATCAGGTAATGCAGATGAACAAGTGGCGGTAAACGCGGCCACAGGTAACCTGATTGTTCAGAATATAGATGAAAACCTGATTGGTGCCGGAGTAGATACCTCAGTTTTGAGGACCTATAACTTAAAAGGCCGGTTTGATGACGATAATGATGATAATTGGGGGATTGGCTTCTATCGAAAAGTTCATAGCCATGTAGCAGACCAAACAGTTAGCCGAACTAATAGCGATGGTTCAGAAAGCTTATATAAATATGATAGCAATCAATCCACAGTGGATGAAAAGGTTTATGTTGAAGTAGATCCAAAGGGAGCGCCTGCCACGCTGACCTTTACTAATAACATATGGGAATGGCGTGATGGTCAGAATACAGTTAAAGAGACTTACGGAGACCTGATAGAAGGTAAGTATCGATTAAAATCGGTGGAAAACCGCGCTGAAGAAGTTACCAACTATACCTACGATGCCAATGGTTTGTTGCATACTGTTTCCGAGCAATGGGATGAAGGCCAGACAACTGAACTTGTATACAATGATGAAAAGCAGCTAGAGCAGATCAAGATTTATACATATCAAAGAAACAGTGATGGCACCGCAGCAGCTGGTCAGCAACAAATCTTATCTACAACACACTACGCATATGATGGTGAAGGGCGACTGGAGAGGGTAATTACTGACCTGACGCCAGAAGGTGGTGATATAGGCGATGGGGTTACCTTTGATACAACCTACACCTATGACGGTACAAGCAACCGTATTCGTACCATTGAGCAAAGTGATGGTACTTACATTGCGATCACTTACCAGAGCTCCAGGGGTACGGATTACAAAGTCAAAACTATCACCGATGGCAAGGGACGCCAGATCTCATTTGCCTACTACACGACTCATGGTTATACGCGTGTAACAGATGCGCTTGGAAATTCCACAAATATCTATTATGAGACTGTTGATACAACAACACAAGGATCAGAGATAACTCGGATCACTGAAGTTGTAAAAAATATGTATATGGATACAGAGTCAAGAACCGCCTACGAGTATGGAGACGCTTCAAATCCAAATTTGGTGACCAAGGTAACCGATACAGCAGGCAATGAAACTGTTTTTGATTATGATGAAAACAGCAATCTTATATATAAGCGAGATGCTTCTGGTGGAGTAGTTGAGCGAACTTATACACCCGAAAACCGCCTGAAAACGTTAACGACGTACCAGGTTGCAGATCCAGACGGTGATGGTAGTGAACTGCCAGAAAACCCTGCTACATCAAGATATGTCTATAGTGATGAAGGTTACTTGAGATTTATTATCGATGCAGAGGGAGGGGTTACCGAGCATTGCTGGGACACCGTTGCCGGGAATAAAACCGCAACCATTCAATACACAAAGGATCTTTTTGATCTTGATGGATATGAAAAAGACCAGGTACCAGCTCTTCAAGATCTAGTAACCTGGGTTAGTGGTAATATTAACAAAAGTCAGGCGCAGTTGAGTGAGTATGCCTATGATTTCCGTGATCAACTGAAATCAACTACAACCTATAGTGAGCTTGATGATTTAGGTAATGGAGTATCAGGCACTGAAAGCACAACATACTTTGTATACGATGCAAGGGGCAGATTATTAAAAACAGTAGACCCAAGAGCAGCATCAGCGACAGATGAATCATATACATCCCACATAACCTACGATGGTCTAGGCAGAGTGCTTACAACCATCAATGCAGCAGATGTTGTAACCGCAACAGCCTATGATGATGCTAACAATACAATCACAGTAGAGTCAGCAAGTGGTTTGGTAACCACATCAATCTACAACGAAAGTGGAGAACTAATCAGTATCACCGAATCTGAAGGTGATAACGTAATCTCTGAAACCAGGTATGCGTATGATGCTCTGGGTAATATTATCAGGCAGACCGATGCATTGGGTAACGAAACAGAGTTTGTTTACGATGAACTTAATCGAGTTATTGCAGAGTATGATGCGCAAGGTGGTCTAACTCGTCATATTTATGATGAAGTTGGCAATCTCATATCAACAACTCATTACCCTGAAAGAGAATATCGAATCAATAACCTTAATCTTGGTATTGTTGATGAATTCGATGTTTGCAGTTTGGAAGATGGCAGGCATGTAGTTGTCTGGGGTCAGACTCAAGAAGGTAGTTCAGCAGCTAATGAGTTTCGAGCTCGAATATATCTGGGCACAGCCCCTCAAGGGGAAGAGTTTGTTCTGTCAGGTATCGCTGCTAACTCAACAAACCTAGAGGTTGTCTCAACACCGGAAGGTGGGTTTGCCGTACTCTGGAAGGAATACTATCAATCTCCGCTAACTTATCTGCTTTATGATAGTGCAGGTCAGACGGATGGAATCATACATGATTTCACACAGAGCAGGCCAGACGGGTATCCGGAAGAGATAAATAAAACACCGGAAGAGCTGGTTACACTGAATGCTAGCAATAAAGACAAAGCCGAACTGATCGCATTGGAGTCTGGTGGATATGCCCTGCTCTATAGCCAGTATGATGGTGATACTGACGATATCGCAATCATGTTTCAGCGTTATTCTTCTACATGGGAATTGGAAGGAGATGCAGTTGAATGTAGCAGGTTTGCTTCTGATAGTAACGGCTGGACAGCCGAGGAACCCAATTATACCTATGACATCGAGCTTACTCAGTTGAGTGATGGTGGATTCTTTGCAAGCTGGGTTATTAAGAGCTGCTCGGAACATGATCTTGATTCCTATTCGCTAAAAGGGCTGAAAATAAATTCCAATGGTCAACCGGCCTCTAGCAATTTCTCCATACCTGTTGGGTCTTATAATGACAACAGATGGTTTGCAGATATTAATCTTATTGCCCAGGATGATGGGGGCTGCCTGGTATTTTGGAGAGGGCGCGATTGGAGTGAAGGAAACGGTTACTGGGCTCATGAGGTATCTTCTGAGAAGATGGAGGGAGATGCTCCTGACTTGCTGAAAACCAGCTATTACCATGATGAGGTTGGTCGCATAGTTGGAGAGGTGGATGCCAAAGGGTATTTAACAGAGAATGTATTTGATGGGGCAGGCAATCTGGTTGAAGCAATTCGCTATGCAAATCAAGCCAATTCAGGAAGCGACATCAATGCACTAAGGCCAGAAAAAGATGAGATGCATGACCAGCATACTAAGTATCTTTACGATGCCAAAAATCGTCTTGTTGGGACCGTTGATGAAAAAGGTTATCTAACCGAAATTAAATATGATGCGTTGGGCAATGTTATAGAAACCATCAAATACGAAAACCAAGTTGACGGTATATATAAAGAACAGTTTATTGCATCTAATGAGCAGTTAGTTAATACAACAACAAGCCAGACTCAATCTATACCGCAGGCGACAAAATTATCTAACGGAAATTATGTCATAGTATGGAACTCATACAGTGCAGCCGGTGGTTGGGACATAATGGCCCAAATAATGAGCTCGGATGGTGAAAAGATTGGTGGCGAATTAAGGCTAAACCAAGGTCATGGTAGCACTCAATATGCACCATCAGTCTCAGCATTAACCAATGGAGGTTTTGTAGCAGCTTGGCGCGATGAAGGCACTGATGCTGGGAATATCCATTTCAGGCGTTTTGACGAAAATGGAACCGAATTAGATAACGATAGAATAGCATGTACTATCTCTGATAATAAACAAGACAGCCCAAAAGTTCTTGGATTGGCTAATGGAGGCTTTTTTATTGCTTGGGAATCACTTTCAACTGTAGATGATGACTCGAGTTACGAAGGTTTGTATGGAAGGTACTATGATGCAGATGGCGAACCACAAGGCATAGAAACACGCATAAATACACACACCGATTACTATCAAACTTCAATTGTATTAGATTCATTGGCTGATGGCGGCTTTATAGCTGTTTGGCGTTCATATCATCAAGGTGGAAATGAGGGTCAAGTTTGGGCGCAACGCTATGATGCAAATGCACAGAAGGTTGGCGCTGAGTTTCATATAAACCAAAGTACAACTGGTAACCAAATAGCGCCAGATGTTGTTGGTCTAAAAGATGGTGGTTTTGCAGTAACTTGGACAGATGGAAGTTCAGGCAACTATGATATATATGCCCGGTCTTATGATGCAAATGGTATAGCCCAATGTGATGAATATATTGTAAATACCGAACAAAGCAACACCCAAAGCGCTTCAGAAATAACCGAACTCTCAGATGGTACTTTGATGCTTGCTTGGGAGTCAGTTGGCCAAGATGGAGATAGTTACGGTATATTTGGTCAAAGAATAACTGCTACTGGGCAAAAAATTGGATCTGAGTTTCAGATAAATAAGACCACGGCAGCAAATCAATATTATCCAGAAGTATTAGCTCTTGAAAATGGAAATGCTGTTGTTGTTTGGGGATCAACTGGACAAGCAGATGATACTTCTGGTGGTGCAATTGTAGCTTGTCATTTCCAATTTCAAAATGATATTAATAATCTGCGCCCACAGTCATCTGAAAATGATATTAGCTCCAAAAACATCTATGACAACGCCGGTCGCCTGGTAAGCACAATAGACGCAGAGGGCTATGTATCAGAGAATATTTATGATGCAGCTGGCAATGTAATTGAAACGAAGTCTTATCTGCAACAATTATCTGAAGGTCAGCAGCCAAAAGCACCAACACCAGTAACATGGCAGGGAATAGAAGGTGTTGCTGTTACTGGTAGTGGTCTTGAAAAGATCAGTGGAGACAGAGGATACAATGCAGGGGCATCGAGTACAGAGTACTTAACAGATGGATCAGGCTTTGCAGAGTTCGTTGTTCCAAATGATACAGATGTTCTTGTTGGACTAAATGATAATCCAACAGATAGCCAAAGCCATCCAGATATGGAGTATGCTTTATATCTGTATAATGGCAATATTACAGTATATGAACATGGGCAACCTAAAGGTAACTTTGGACAATATACAGATGGTACAAGCAGACTTAGAATACAGTTAAAAGATGGCAAGGCTTACTATCAAATAAAAAGAGCAGGCGATTCAGAATACAGAAGAATATATACATCAACGCAAAGCGTAGACCCAAATAAAAAATATTATCTAGATACAACATTCATTGAGATTGGTAATTCCTTAACTTATGCATCATTAGGAAACGATGGTGAATTAGATGGAGCTGAATATACTTCAAATAAATTCATCTACAACAACCTTGACCAACTAACAGATTCTATTGCACCTAATGGCGCCTGCACAACATATGAATATGACGAATCTGGTAATGTAACCAAAACCTCAACCTATAATTCAGTACCAGCAAGCTGGACAGGTCTATCAGGTGGAGTAACAGTAGATGGCACAACTATCGCCAAAACTGGTGGATCAGATAGTTGGGATGGCAACGCCCTAAGTCAGCAATCAATCCAAAATGGTGAAGGTTTTATCACCTTTAAGGGGCCTGCAATTAGTAGCCATCGTTCAGTTGGTTTAACTTCAGATCCATCAAGAACAGCAGATTATAACTACCTTGCAGCAGATTACTCAATCTTCCTCTATGCAGGAAATGATATCCGTGCCTATGAATTTGGAGTACATAAAACAGATGCAAGTTTTAGTCATAAAGCAGGCAATGAATACAAGATAGAGATTGATGGTACCAACGCCAATTACTATGCAAGAGAAGAGGGTGGAAGCTGGGAATTATTCCATACAGCAACTAATGCTAATCCGAATCTAAACTACCAAGTAGATATAGCAATGCATAGCGTTGGGGCTGACATTACAGATCTCAATATTTATGGATCACAGGTAAGAACCGTCCAAACCAAATACGATACTCGCGGCTTAGTAACAGATGTTCTATCAGGTGAAGGTAGTAACAAAATAGTTCTAGGAACAGACGAAGCCACAGCCTGGAGCCAATACGCAACCCATTATGAATATGATGCATTTGGTCGTCGTATCAGCGCTACTGATGCAAACGGTCATCAAACGCTATTCTTCTATGACGCAAGAGGGTTACAAACTCACACGGTAAAAGTTCTAAAAGGGCAAAACCAAGGTGAAGTAACTCAAACAATCTACAACGCATTTGGAGATATCCAAGAAACAGCTGTTTATGCAAATACAATTGATATCACCGGTCTAACTGGTGGAAGTGTAAATGAGACACTAGAGAACCGTGTTGCGGCAGCAGAAGACACAGAAAAAGATACTCACACTCAATTTGAATACAGCGCCAGAGGTTTATTAACCAAAACCATAGATGCGCTTAATAACGAAGTAAGAACAACTTACAACGCCTTTGGGCAAGTAGAACAAACCCTAGACCAAACAGGAACCATCACCCAGTTTGAATATGACAAACTAGGAAACGTAATCAAAACAATTCAAGACCTGAATGGCCAAAGCATAACATCACAAATTAAATACGACGCCTTTGGCAGAGCAGTAGAGACTACAGACGCCAATGGCAATGTAACCAAGGTAGAATACGACAAGCTAGGCAGAGTAATAGTAACTGAAGATGCACTAGGTAATGACACCACCATGACCTACGATGCATTTGGCAGAGTACTAACTCAAACAGATGCGCTTGGCCACACAACCACCTACACCTATGATGATGCCAATAACAGCGTAACCATCACCAATGCAGAAGGTATTAGCACTACTACAATCAGTAATGACTTTGGTGAGCAAGACACCATCATCGACGCCAAAGGAAACCAAACCACCTTTGAATACAATCACGATGGCCAGCTACTAAAAGTAACAGATGCGGAAGGCAATGAATCACAAACCATCTATGACCAAGGTGGCAGAACCTTCCAAACCATAGATGCCAACGGAACAGTTACCGAGCTTGAATACGATTCAGCCAACAGACTGTACAAACGCATTCTAGATAAAGGTGGAATAGAGCAAACTACAACTTATGGTTATGACCACAAAGGTCAAACCGTAACAGTTGAAGATGCAAACAACACCATAACCAAAACCATCTACAACAAACTTGGCCAGGTAGAACAGGTAATTCATGACTTTGGTGATGGAGGGCTGAATATAACAACAGCCTATGATTATGATGCCAAAGGCAATCAAGTATCAGTAACAGAAGCTCAAGGTACAGCGCAAGAGCGTACAACTCAATACATCTATGATGACCTGAATCGTTTAACTCACACCGTAGATGCAGAAGGCCATGTGACCGAGAATGAATATGATTCTCTTGGTAATGTAATAGCAACCCATCGTTATGATGGCAACCTTAGTTTTGGATCCAAGAGATTTAAAGCGGAAGTTCATGAAAACAATACTATTACCAGTACTGATAATGATGCTAACTGGTCGGCAGGAGCAACTTCAAATGAGCGAATTATTGGGAATGGATTTGTAGAATTTCAAAGTGGTGTAGCTGGTAAAGGTATAATGGTGGGTTTGAATAAAGATCCTGTGGATCATATTGCAACTGATTATTATAAGCAGCTTGAATATGCGATAAATATTACCAGTAGCGGTGCTATTCATTTGTATGAGAATGGTATTGAAGTAGGGGATGTTAGTGTAGCTCACGAGCAAGACAACACCTACCGTCTAGAAGTAGATGGTGACAAGGTAAAATATATTGTTCGAACATCATCTGGCAAGAAAATTGAACTGCATACGTCAACAAGAGCTGACATATCAGAAAGCTACTATATAGATACAGCGTTATACCTGGCTGGATCACAGGTTAAGAATGTTGTTATTGCATCAAAGCCAACATCAACAAGTTATATTTATGACTCCCTCGGCCGCGTAACCCATACCATAGATGCAGAAGGATACGTATCTGAGAATGAATATGACTCGTTAGGCAATGTTGTAAAGACCGTTAGATATGAGCAGGCATTTGCTGATGTTGCTTTTGATGGTACAAATCTTGAAATATATAACGATGAATTTACCGACTTAACTAAGTCTGCAATAA
>QZLE01000115.1 GCA_004796365.1 Gammaproteobacteria bacterium
GCTCACGCAGGATTAACAGATTGGCAGGGTCATGAAGGCTGGCAGAAAGGTGATGTTGCCGGTTTTGATAATGCATATGTATATGTGCCAGAAAGAACGGCTCTAAGAACATCTGCTGGCTCAACAGATAAGCACTCACTTGTAATTCATCTTGTTGGTTGTGGTCAGACAGCTGAGCAAGCTGCTGCTTCTGCCGGTTGGAAAATGGCGGCGGATAAGTACGGCATGATTGTGGTTGTTCCAGACCCAATGGCTCCAGCTCACCCTAATAAAGTTGCTAAGAATGTTGAATGCTATGATTATGGCAATAATGATAGCGATTTTAAAACTCTCACTCTTCCTACCAAAAATAGCAAAGATCATGCAGCGATTATAGCTGCACCAGCAAAACTTGCGGATATCTACCCAATTGACGAAAAGCAGGTTTATGTTGCAGGCCTTTCTGCTGGCGCTGCTATAGCTATGGAAGTTGCATGTATGGCGCCGGACGTATTTGCCGGAGTTGGTGAAGCAGCAGGCCCAGCATGGGGGTCGCGTCAACAGCAGGCAGTTGCAGCTGTTGGTGGTAGTCACGATGAAGGGATGATGAATTACCCAGAGCAAACCAATCCCGGTGCGATGAAAGATATTTGTCTAGGCTGGGCTGGAAATAAATCTGAAGATCTAAAAGATCAGGTTTGGGCAATAGTTTCCGATGATAACTTCCTTCCTATTGGGAAAGTTGGAAGCAGAATCGATATGGGTACCATGCCAATTGAAACGGAATACTATTTTGAATATTTCGATATGGGAGATTTATGGGACGGTGATAAATTCACTCCGACTATTTATCACGATTATGTTACAGAGGTTATGCAAGAGCTGATTCTTGATAATGCTGGTACTAAGACGGAGAAGGTTATCACCTCAAGTAAAGAGCATGGTCAGGGGGCAGGTTGTTCTCTAGATGCAGCAAATTTTGAATGGGATGGGCATGATAAAGGCGCAAATGTCGATATGTCTGATGTTAAGTGCTTACCAAAAAATGCAGTTTATAGAGACTGGGAAGCTAAAGCAGAAATTTGGTCTGATGCCGAAGGCTACAAAAAGCTTGTACGTATCCAGCAAGACACCCTAAAACACTCATGGCCAATCGGTAGTGAGAACAGAGAACAGTGGGTTGATAAATGTGTAGGTACTGGTGGAATCACTGTTGACCAAATCTATAATCCAAAAAATGCTAAATATAACCAATTGAAAGATAGCGATGGCATGTGGAAAGTCGATGTAGTAGAAGATCTACCGCACGGTGCTATCGGCTGTATCTATCACAACTATAGAACAATTAACTTCCCAATGTATCTGGGTAAGCTATGGAATAACAATAACCCAGCTCTTGGTGATGCAATTACTGATGACCAGCAATGTGAAGATCTAAACAACAATGGTGTTTGTGATGATGAAGAGCAGTGCGAAGACCTAAACAACAACGGTGTTTGTGACGATGAAGAGCAGTGCGAAGACCTAAACAACAACGGCGTTTGTGACGATGAAGAGCAGTGTGAAGATCTGAATAACAATGGTATTTGTGATGATGAAGAACAGCAGTGTGAAGATCTGAACGATAATGGTATCTGTGACGATGAAGAACAGCAGTGTGAAGACCTGAACGATAACGGTATCTGTGATGATGAAGAGCAGCAGTGTGAAGACCTGAACGATAACGGTATCTGTGATGATGAAGAGCAGCAGTGTGAAGACCTGAACGATAACGGTATCTGTGATGATGAAGAAGTTACTGATGGTCTTCAAGTTGGATCTATCGAAACTACTGTTAACCACACTAATAGAACAGTAATCTTCAGAGGAACAATAACAGAAGGTGATGCAGCTATTGCATCAGCAACATTAGAATTCACAAGCAAGAAATATGGAATAACATATGGCCCATTCTCTCTGAGCGTAGATGCACAAGGTGCATATGCAATTGCATTCGGTAATATCCCAGAAGACACCTACACAGTTACTGTTAGAGCAACTGATCTAAGTGGTGATACCGCGACAGGTAAAACTACCTTCAAGATGGGGGAAGGTCAGGAAGAGAATGTTCCTCCTCAAATTTCAGGATTTATCGGAAGCCAAGATGGTGATAACTGCGTTGTATTTTCTGGTAAGGCAATTGACTCAGATGGCTCAGTGACGGAAGTAAATGTCAGGGCTACTGGTATTGGCGCTGTAGACGTAACTAGATCTGGTGATAATTTCAATGCCAAATTATGTAATCTTGATGCTGGTACATACACAGCAACTGCTGTAGCGGTTGATAACATGGGTGCAAGCAGCAACCAGCCGATTGCTACTGCAACTATAGAAGGTCAAGGCCAGGGTGGTGAGCCAGAAGTTGAAACCGGAACATTCTACTCTCACTGGTCTGCAGGACGTATCTCCGGCAGCATGTGGGCTCAAACTCCGCAGTACAAAGAAATGAAGGATAAGTACTGTCCTAATTCATGGATGACCATGTTCTGTACTACAGAGATTACTATGAAAAGATGCCCAGGTGATGAAGTATGGGTGGATAGTGATAAAGATCTCAACTGTGAAGGAGGTGTTGCTGAGAAGAAGGCTGACGTAGCTGTAGAAAGTACTGACCTTGGCACAATCAATGTGAATAAAACATTTGTTATTCAGCCAACAGTTGTTAACAATGGTCCTGACGCTGCAAGCGCAGTATCACTAACAGTTGTAGTTCCAGCTGGCATTAATGTTGATAAAGCTGCTATTAATGCAGATTGTATAGAAACATCAGGCACTATTCAGTGTGCGCTTGGTTCTATTGCTAGCGGTTCTAGCAAGAGCGTAGCGATTCCAGCTAAAAGTTCAACTGAGGGTGGTTATAGTATTGGTGTAGCAGCAACAACTGCACAAACTGACGAAACCTTTGGCAATAACTCTGGCGTTATCTCAGTAGTAATTGGCAGAATCGTTCCTGATGAAGATGCCCCAGTAATCTCTTCTATCTCTCTAATGCCATCTTCTGAAGTTGAAGAAGGTAAATCTGTGAAGGTAACCGTTGTAGCTTCAGATAACAAAGGCGTAACCTCTGGCTCAGTAAGCAACGTGGCAGGTGGTAAACTTTGTACTCTAGCGCTTAAGTCGGGTACAAAAACTGCTGGAACATTTGAGTGTTCTTTCGTAGCTCCAGATGTTGAAGCTGATGCAGTTCTTGCGGTAGAAGCTACAGTTGCTGACGCAGCTGGTAATTCTGCTGATTCTGATCTAGCTCAGATCACAGTTAAGTTTGTAGAGGATGATGACTGGGTAGCTCCTCAAGCATACTCAGACTTTGGTGGAAATTCTTGGACAAATAATCCAAATCCAGATTGGTATAAAGCGGACAAGAACTACTCAAACTATAATGATTATTACGAGGCGAATAAGGATAAGAATCTTTCAGACCTGAACATGTATCTGCATGTTCCAGCTGGCTTACAGAAAGATCCTGCTATCGTGATCGTAATGCACGGTTGTAACCAAGCTGGTTATCAAACTCAAGGTGGGCATGCTAAATCATACAATACAGATACAGATTGGACTGGATTTGCTGATAAGCACAAATTCATTGCTCTATTCCCAGAAGTTGTTCAGCGTGGAACTATGAGCGATAATAACGGAACCGGCGGTAATAGATTCCGCATCAATGGTGACTTCTCATGTTTCGCATGGGCTGGTTTCTATGGCCTGGGCTTAAACCGTGATGAAGGGGATGCTAAAACAATCATGAATATGGTTGACTGGGTTAAAGAAAAGTACGACCTTGATGATGACAGCAAAATTTACGCAACTGGTTTCTCTGCTGGTGGTGGTATGGCTGCAGCACTTGCAACTATTTACCCAGATCAAATTGCTGGTGTATCAACAAATGCTGGCCTAGCTGCTTTCGTAGCAACAGCAAATGTTCCTGTTGACTCTATCTCTCTTAATTCAAATGGATCACCTAGAAATGTAGGTGAAAGCCACCCGATTGTTAAAGAGATTCAGTACACAATGGGTGCAACAACCGGATTTGACCCAAATAATGTTAACTGTCAAAAAGGTGGAAGTGGTGAAGCATGTATGAATGAAACATACTATCAGCGCAGTGCTCAAGAGCTAGGTGATTTCGCAAGAGATTACGGTTACCGTCCAAACGGACAAGACTATACGGGGCCATATCCGAAAGTTATTGCTTTCCAAGGTATGGCTGACCAGTTTGTTGATGACAGAAATGCTGAGCTAATCGCAAGACAGTTTACAAACCTTCACGGTATCGACATGGTTGCTGATGGCCCAAGTTCAATCAACGGCACTAGCAAGCATGAGTATAAAGAGTACCAAAACGGTGCTGGTGAAGCTCTGGTAGCTACTGTTGAAGTTCCAAACATGTGTCATGCGGTTACAGTTGATCCGGGTAATGGCGCAAGCCAAGGCGGAAAAGCTGACCAAGGCCTAAGCGGATGTACTAAATTCGCTGGGTACTCAACAGACGGTGATGTATATCACGTATACGAGTCTGCTAAGTTCTGGGGACTTGTTGACTAGTTGATAGTCTTTATCTGAATAAAAGAGGGAGCTTCGGCTCCCTTTTTTTATTTTAAGCTGATCTCGTATCGCTTAAAACCCAATGTTATTGATCAAGTGTAAGTTATATGACAAGTAGTTGTATTTTTATGTTTTCAGGTATTATTTCGTCATTAGTACATGGATGCGAATCAAACCGTACGAGGAATAATTCTTAAAACATATCTGTACTGATATAAAAAACCCTGCGTGAAGGCAGGGTTTTTATCAAAGCAAATTAATTGCTAGTCATTACTAGAGCACCGGATCAAGCTTCTGCCTTCAGGCGTGACTCAATGCCGTCCAGTTCATCAAGTAATTCCTGTGGCATGCGGTCACCGAATTTTTCCAGGTGCTCGCGCATTGAAGGAACTTCTTCCAGCCATGATGCAGCGTCTATGCTTAGCAATTCATTAAGGTCTTTGTCAGCGATCTCAAGGCCGTTTAGATCCAGTGCTTCTTTGGTTGGTAGGAAGCCAACAGGTGTTTCTACTGCGTCCGCACTGTCGTTGCACCTTTCAAATACCCATTTTAGAACACGGCTGTTATCACCGAATCCAGGCCAGATGAATTTACCAGCGCCGTTTTTTCTAAACCAGTTTACGTAGAACACCTTAGGCATTTTGGCGCCATCGGCCTTGCCAACCTTCAGCCAGTGGGCAAAGTAGTCACCCATGTTATAGCCACAGAATGGAAGCATCGCCATTGGGTCGCGGCGTAGTTCGCCAATCTTGCCGTCGGCTGCTGCTGTTTTTTCACTTGCGATAATCGAGCCCATAAAGGTGCCGTGCTGCCAGCTAAAGGCCTCGTGGATAAGAGGAACGTTTGTTGCGCGTCTGCCACCAACCAAGATTGCATCGATTGGGACACCCTTTGGGTCTTCCCATTCTGGTGCAATTACCGGGCACTGGCTTGCAGGTGCAGTAAAACGTGCATTCGGATGTGCTGCTGTATTTTCTGAGTCTGGAGTCCATGGGTTGTTTTTCCAGTCAGTCAGTTTTTCTGGAAGTTCGTTGGTCATCTCTTCCCACCATACGTCGCCATCTTCTGTAAGGCCGACGTTAGTAAAGATACAGTTTTCTTGAAGTGAAGCCATTGCGTTAGGATTGGTTTCTGCACTGGTGTTTGGAGCTACTCCAAAGAAGCCTGCTTCTGGGTTAATTGCGTAAAGACGACCGTCTTCGCCAAATTTTAACCAGGCGATATCATCACCAATGGTTTCCACCTTCCAGCCCGGAAGGGTCGGTTTTAGCATTGCCAGGTTGGTTTTGCCACATGCACTTGGAAATGCGCCGCAGATATATTTGCTCTCTCCTTCGGGACTGGTAAGCTTCATGATCAGCATGTGTTCTGCAAGGCTGCCTTCATCACGGGCAATTACTGAAGCGATTCTCAAAGCAAGACACTTTTTTCCTAACAGTGCGTTGCCGCCGTAACCTGAGCCATATGACCAGATTTCGCGAGTTTCAGGGTAGTGTACAATATAACGGTTTTCTGGATCGCAAGGCCATGTTTTGTCTTCACGATTAACAAGCGGATAACCTACCGAGTGAACGCAAGGGATAAAGTCACCGTCATTGCCAAGTACATCAAGTGCCGCCTTGCCCATACGCGCCATTATACGCATATTTGCTACAACATAAGGTGAGTCCGTGATCTCAACACCAATCTTAGATTTATCGCTACCAAGAGGGCCCATCGAAAATGGGATAACGTACATGGTGCGACCTTGCATGCAGCCATCGAAAAAGCCATTAAGCTTTTCACGCATCTCAGATGGGTTGTACCAGTTATTATTTGGGCCTGCGTCAGCTCCGTTTTCTGAACAGATAAAAGTTCTGTCTTCAACACGTGCAACATCAGCTGGGTCAGATTTAACCAAAATGCTATTTGGTTTCTTCTCATTATTCAGTCTGATTGCGGTGCCGCCATTGACCATAAGGTCAATCATGTTGTCATATTCTTCCTGAGATCCGTCACACCAGTAAATATTGTCCGGTTTGCAAAGTGTAGCAATCTCATCCACCCAGGTTAGGAGTTTTTGGTTCTGTGTCATGATAATAGCCATATGTTAAATTAAAAATTAGAGGATAATTAGAGCGAAAAAAAGGAGCTAAAAAAATCCATATTACTTATAGGCTTCTTCCTTAAAAAAGCACAAATATTGTACTCTTCTTTATAGTAATTTCCAGAGGTTAGAGTGAAATTACAGGTTTTTTTCACAGAGGTCATTTAATATACATTCTTCGCATTTAGGAGACCTTGCTGTGCACACGTATCTACCGTGTAGTAGTAGCCAGTGGTGAGCATCTAACAGGAACTCGTCAGGGGTTATACGTAATAACTCTTTCTCAACTGTCAGCTCGGTTTTGCCCGGAGCAATTCCGGTTCGGTTTGATACGCGGAATATATGGGTATCAACCGCTATAGTAGGTTGCTTGAAGTATATGTTAAGGACTACGTTAGCTGTTTTGCGCCCAACTCCAAAAAGCTTCTCCAGGTTTTTACGGTTATCTGGAACCTGGGAATCGTGCTCATCGATTAGTATCTTGCATGTTTTAATAATGTTTGCGGCCTTGCTGCGGAAAAGACCGATGCTTTTGATGTGTTTTTCGAGCTCTTCTAGCCCTAGCTCTAAGAAGGCTTCAGGAGTATTGGCAATTGAAAAAAGATCCTTAGTGACTTTGTTAACACTAATGTCGGTAGCTTGTGCAGAAAGAATAACCGCGATTAGCAGTTCGAAAGCAGAGGAGTAGTTGAGTTCAGGCTGTGGATTAGGATTGGAAGCGCGCAGACGCTCATATATCTGTCTGCGCATTTCCTGTTTCATATTGCCTGTCTTAGTTAGACTGTTTACGACCTGTGGTCGATGATGTTCTTGCCAGCCAGCAGTAGACCAAGGCCGATAAATGCACCAGGAGGTAGGATAGCTAGCAAGAAACCCTTGTAGTTTGGGATAATTGTTAGCGTCATTGCTTTTGCAGCTTCACCAAACATTAGGTGCATGCCATCAAACAGTGTACCGTTACCAATAACTTCACGCATAGCACCCAAGGAGCATAGTATGATGGTAAATCCTATGCCACCCATAAGACCGTCAACGAAAGAAGCCACTACAGTGTTTTTAGACGCAAATGCTTCTGCACGGCCTAGAATGACACAGTTGGTAACAATTAGAGGAAGGAAGATTCCAAGTACTAGGTATAGGTCATAAGCAAACGCCTTTACTAAAAGCTCGACCACGGTTACCGCTGACGCGATAACGATAATAAATACCGGGATTCTGATTTCTGATTTAACAAAGTTACGAATCAAAGAGATGACCACATTAGAAGCTATCAGTGTCGCAGTTGTTGCCATTGAAAGGCCAAGGGCATTTACAAAAGACGCTGTTACTGCAAGTGCTGGACAAAGGCCCAGGAGCTGAACAAGAACCGGATTGTTCTTCCAAAGGCCGTTAATAGATATTTCTTTATAACTTACTTTTGCCATTATTCAGCCCCTGTTATTTATCGCTAGGTTTAGAAAAGATTTCGCCACTATTGTCTTGAAAGTAAAGCAAAGTGGTCTTGATCGATTTAACAATCGCGCGAGGAGTAATGGTAGCTCCAGAGAACTGGTCGAATACACCGCCATCTTTCTTAACTCCCCATTTGTCTGGTTTTGGATCGTTAAGACTCTTGCCAGTAAACTCAAGAATCCAGTTGCTTTTGCTGGTTTCAACCTTATCGCCAAGCCCTGGTGTCTCAGCGTGTGAAATAACTCTTACTCCTGCCAGTGTGCTGTCAGCATTAATGCTAATCAGAAGTTTGATCGCACCACTGTAGCCTTCAGGAGCTTCAGTAGTAATAACTGCAGCAACAGGGGTATCACCCTTGCGAGCACGATAGATAGTAACAGGGTTCGGAGTTCCAAGCTTTGTAGGATCAGTTAAAGTAATTTTGTCGTTAGTAATATCGTTATCATAACTGTCTGCAGGAAGTACTTCGCCAATGCTACCTACTAGTACGCCTTTCTCGTTTCCAGTAATCTGATCTTTCGTTGCAGCATTTGTATAAGCAACCAGGCCAGTACCAATGATTGAATAAAGTGTTAGTAACAGCGATGCTGTAATCATCTGTTTAATCATCTTACTTCTCCGCTTTTTTTGCACCGTAGATAGTTGGAATAGTAAATCTGTCGATATATGGAGCCGATAGATTCATCAGTAGAACCGCGAAAGCAATACCATCAGGATAACCACCCCAAGTTCTGATGATGTAGGTCAATGCGCCAGCACCGATACCAAAGAACAACCTGCCTTTTACCGAGGTACATGAAGTAACAGGGTCTGTAGCAATAAAGAATGCCCCAAGCATAATACCACCACTGAAAATGTGGTAGATTGGATTAACTGCGGTTTCAGGGCTGATCACATAAACGATAGCTGAAAGTATTAGAATCGATCCAAGCATGCCAACAGGAATGTGCCAGGTGATAACCTTTTTCCAGATCATGTAAAGGCCGCCAATTAGTAGAGCAACGTTCATCCACTCCCAGCCTTTTCCAGCAAATGAACCCCACATCTCAGGGTCTTTGCCAATAATCTGCGGAATTTCAAGACCAAGCTTTAACTGACCCTTTAAGAAATCAAGCGGGCTAGCGTGAGTCAAAAGATCAAGGCTAGTTGTATCAGGAATGGTATTGCAGAAAACTATACCAAGTGTTTCAGCAAAGCTTAGTTTGTCTGGCGAAACAGGGCCAAGCCAATCAGGAGTAGCCCATTGGCTCATCTCTTTTGGGAAAGAGATAAGCAGTACAACGTAGCCAATAGCTGCTGGGTTAAATGGGTTATATCCCAGGCCTCCATAAAGGTGCTTAGCAATCACAATTGCCATAAATACACCAACTACCGGTAACCACCAAGCTGAAAGCTGAGGGATGGCTATCCCAAGTAGGGTTGCGGTTACAATTGCGCTTCCATCAGTTAGGTATTTTTTAAGTGAGTGCTTTCTCAGCTTAAGAGCGATGGTTTCAAATAAAAGAGCTGCAATGTTTGCTACCACGATATTGGTAAGTACGCCCCAACCAAAAAAGTATGTGGCTGCAATTATTCCAGGGATCAAGCCGATAACGACTTTGAACATGTATTTTGACGTTGTGTTTGGCCCTCTTAGATGAGGTGCCGCTATCATTTGAAAAGGCATAGTATTCGACCTATGTTGTTACCTTCAATTAAAATCCAATCA
>QZLE01000058.1 GCA_004796365.1 Gammaproteobacteria bacterium
AATGAAACCATCAGAAAGTCACATGAAAACCCAATGATTAAGAAACTCTATAAAGAGTGGCTTGGTAAGCCGGGTAGTCATGAGGCGCATAGGTATCTTCATACAGAGTACTTCGAGCGCGAGCGCACTTAATTAAAGCTATTGCGCTTGCTTTTTCTTTGTTGCAAGGCGTTAAAAAATGAGTCGCGCACTACTCGTGAGCTCAACATCTTTTTAACACCTTGCGCCTCGAAAAATCTGCGCTCATAACGCTTTAAGGGTATGTATAAAAAGCCGGCTTTTAGCCGGTTTTTTACTTGATGGTATATATATTAGTAACTACGAAGTGCCAATATCCCCTTTAAGCGCAGCCGAAAAGAAATATGCATAGAGGCGATTTTTACATGGATGTAAAAATAAGGTTTGATTGAGCAAGGATGCGAATCAAACCGGCCGCGTGGGCAGATTGAATTTGAGGGTAACCGAAGGTCAAGCTTAGGGGAATGCTTTTTTGCTTCGTTTTTTGTCATTTAACAAAAAATGAAGGCGCCCGTCGGTGCGTGAACCGACATGAGCATTACTGTTATAAGTAAAAGGGGTACATTAAGCAGATTTGGATAAATCTTCCGGTAAGTGTTTTTCCAATAACCTTGCAGCTATCTCAACAGTCTTTCGGCATGATATTGTTCGGTTGATACGGATATCACGGCAGGTTGGGAACTTGGCCTGAGAAATAAACTCATTAAGAACTGTTTGTTTCATCTTTTCATCTGTACAAAGCTCAAGTGCAGCATATAAGGAACCGCATAACCCTCCAGGAGCCATGCCAGAGCAATCTTTGCTTAAATCTGCAATATAGCTGTCACTGAGGTTAAGTTCATTTTGAAAAGCTTTAGCAACTGCTTGTGCACAGCCAAGTCGGTGTTTTATGGAAAAGTATTCTTTGGCTAATTTATCTTTCATTGGTATTTGTGAGGGTAGCTGAAAAACAAATGTAATTGTATTACATTTGTTTGCGATAGGCAAAAAAATAGCGCCTTAAGGTAATGGTATCGGTCAACCTTAGGCGCTTCCGCTTACCCCAATCTAAATACGGTCAAATAATGAAACTTAATCAAGGGCCCCATTTAGTTTAAGTTACATCGTAGATCAGGTACGTTATGCAGTAATATTAATCTTTAATATAGATCACTTTTACTTATATTATGAGTTCAACAACTTACCTAATCCACAGTTCCTATTATCTCAATACTAGCTAATATTATAAATGGCAAAACTGCTACATTTTCGGCTGGTTTTGTTTTAAAATGTTGCATGATACGCGACAGTATTTTTCAAGGTATGTAAAAATATTAATAGTGTATTAAAGTTATATTATAGTGGTTTATGTGTAGTGAATTATTGTTTGAGTTTGTTTATGTCTTTGAAAAATAAAGATACTTAGGCTAAATTGCTATTGGTATTTGGGGTGACGTTTAAGCGTGCCAACTTTAAGAGAATGTTATTTTATACTTATTAGTAAGCGCTTATTTTGTGTGGTTTTTGATAGTTGTCCAGTTTTATTTATTGTTAAGATAGGTTAGAGGTATCTGATTAGATGCCAGCATATCTAAGTAAAGAATATAAGGCTGTAAAGGAATAAAAGAAATGGAAGTTGATATTGATCTAGGAAGTAGGATCAAAGCAGCGCGCAAGCGAGATAAGCGTTCCCAGGGATGGTTAGCGAACAAACTTGATGTGTGTCGCAGCAGTGTAGCGCGCTGGGAAAGCGGGGAGACCACTCCGACGGCAAGTAACCTCAAGCTCCTCTCCAGAATCTTTAATGAAAATTTCTTTGCTGAAGAAGGGCATGTGCGCACTCCTATGGAGATTACCAATGAATATAAATATGAACTTGCCAATTGCTCATCGGTAAAGGAAATTTATAAGGCCACGCAACAGTATATGGCTAATCTTGGTATTGATTATTTTCTATATATGCAGGTATTTCGCGGAGATCTGCATCAGACTCCCAAGTCTTTTATTATTACTGATATTGATAAGGAATGGCAGATCTACTATGCCCAAAATAATCTTCAGGCCAATGATCCGGTTTGGACTCATTGCTGGAATTCTGTTTTGCCGATTTATAGTGATGATGTGTATAAAAAGGCGGTAAAAAATAATGATAAGGCACAGAAGAAAGTTTTGGAGCAGTTTTGGAAAATGGGATATGCATTCTATGTCTCGATTCCGATTCATGGACCGTGCTGTATGGCGGTGTTTTCTGTGACTATAAGGTCGCGAGATCAGGTGGAGATGGTACGCAATCTGACACCGTTTTTATCTTATGCGGGTCAGTTACTTTATGACAATATCCATCGTGTATTTGGTAATGCTCATCCTTCGAATAAAAGGCCAAGAATACGTAGCGCCGACCGTAGGCTTATGTCGTATCTAGTTCAGGGGAAGCCGATTAAAGATATAGCGCTGGATTTTAATGTGTCTGAATCTGCTATTAGGCAAAGGGTTGATAGGTTAAAGGTTAAGTTTAATGTTGATAATCGGCAGGAGCTGTGTTTGCAAGTGGTTGCGCAAAGTGTGCCGATGCAGAGTATTTTTAGCTACGAAGTTACAAGTGATGTTTATGAGGCTCATGGTTTAAGAGTTGCTTCTAAGCTTTGTTATAAATGAGTAGATTTCTTGAATAGCACTAAGAAATTGAAAAGGCTTTTATTAGCTATTTATTTTTATTATAGAAAGCGCTTAACTAAAGCCTTAATCATGGTATGCAGATACGATGATACCGTTTCTTGTTCTGTATGAGCAATTTGTGGTATCCATTTTAAAAAGGCAATGCACTTTACATCATCATCTTTGTTCATGCTTGCAATTAGGTCACCGTTAATAACTTCAGCTGCAAATGGTTGTGAGTTATTTTCTATGAAGCTTTGCACTGCTTCAGGTAAAATCTCAGTTAAAGAGTAGTTGCCAGAACTACCATGTTCGCTTTTACTAGCTAGGATCTGGTCTGCTGAGTTTTTGTCAACAATAGCAATTAAGCCGTTTATGTTTGCGGCTAAATTCTTATCGATTGAATTAAGAACCTCAGATAACGATTCAAGCACTACATTTGAGTATTCGTTTATATTTGATGCATATTGTGGGTCACTCAATATCGAACCACATATATCCATACATTTGAGTATTCCGCTCTTAGTATTTTTAAGGGTATTTAGCTCCACATAAGTGCGAATACATGAGGTGATTACGGTGCGTAGTTTGGCGCTGGTGAGTTCGGTCTTGGTTTTGTAATCATTAATGCAGTATTTGCTTATGATTTCTTCTTCTATACCAAGCCCAGGTTGTCCGGTACGCAGAACTATTCTGGTTGTGTCATTATTCAGCTTTTCGCGGATATCGTGTGCCAGCTTAATTCCAGCGTCGTCTGTTTCCATAATGACATCAAGAATACATACAGCAATATCACTATGCTCTTCGAATAGTTTATACCCTTCTTTTTGCGAAAATGCGCCCAGAAATTGTACAGGCCGGTTTTCGAAGGTAAAATCCTCAAGAACCATCTTGGTAACCTGGTGCACAAGAATGTCGTCATCGACAATGGCAATTTTCCAAGCGTCTATTGGGTTGGTATCTTGTTCTTCAAAGTCCTGATCTTCAGGCGCAAATAGTAGCTGATTATTCATGTGCTAGTTCACGATATATTGTTATTTATATTTATAGTTTCTTTCAATGTATATTTCAACGTCAACCGATACTTTGACTAATAAACACTGTCTTCTTTTAGCCACTGCTATTTTGGCTTTTGATTAATAATTACAGCAATGTAAGTTGCTTGCTATGATGTAAATCACGAAAAGAGTATGAGTTGTGCCAGTTTTGCTTTTCGCGCTGCTTTATTTGTAGTCAGAAAGATCAAGCTTGTATTTTTCCATCACATCCAGCATCTGCAGGCGTTTTTGCCCTGCTGCAACCGACATAACTTTTGCCAGTACTTCAGAAATCTCCTCTTTGCTTACTTTCTGCTGGCGTGCAAGCTTCATGTAGTAGTTGGTGCAGGGGGCACAGTCCATTGCCATTGCTGCTGCAAGCCCAACTAGTGTTTCGGTCTTGGAGTCCAGGTGCTCCCCTTCATGAGTCGATGTGTAAAATGCTTCGTATAGTCTTTGTTGTTTATCATTGAGCATCGAAAGTTCCTTTTAGTAGCTTCTTTGTTAAGTATAGATCTATTTCGCTGGTTTTAAACCTATCTTTGAAAAATGTACAAATATCAAATATACTCTTTTTATTAGGATTAAAAGGGTGAAAACTTATGTCTCCAAGAGGTGGGAAAAGACAAGGAGCAGGCAGACCAAGCGGCTCTGGCAAATTTGGTGAAACAACCAAGGCGATACGTGTGCCAGAGAGTATGATTGAGGATATAAAGACATTTGTGCTCTCCAAAGGATATAAACTACCGGTATACGGTAATAAGGTAGCAGCTGGCTTTCCATCGCCTGCGGATGACTATATTGAAGGGCGATTAGATCTGAATGAGCATCTGATACAGCATCCTGCATCTACATTTTTTGTTCGAGTTTCCGGGTTGTCTATGATTGATGCAGGTATTCATCCGGACGATATCCTGATTGTTGATAAAAGTATCGATCCAGCACACGGTAAAGTCGTAATTGCCGCCATTGACGGCGAACTTACGGTAAAGCGCCTTTATAAAAAAGGTGAGGTTATTCGTTTGATGCCGGAGAACCAGGATTTTTCCCCAATTGAAATTAAGAAAGAGTCTGATCTTATTATATGGGGTGTGGTTACCAATGTTATTCATTCGGTTTAGCTGGCTTGACTTAGAAACATGCAAATGCAAAAAGTTGCTCTGGTAGACTGCAATAATTTTTATGTGTCCTGCGAAAGAGCATTTGATGTTTCTTTGCAAAACCGTCCAGTAGTTGTGTTATCTAATAATGATGGCTGTATTATCTCCCGCTCTAATGAGGCCAAGAGTCTGGGCATTAAAATGGCGACACCGCTATTTAAGATGCAGCCATTGTGCAAGCGCTATGGAGTCAGGATATTATCATCCAACTATGCGCTTTACGGAGATATGTCTGCGCGGGTTATGTCTTTGTTGCGTGAGTATTCGCCACAAATAGAGATCTATTCTATCGATGAGGCATTTCTGGATCTTACGCAACATATTTCTGCGCAAAGCTCTAAGGCAGTTGGTGAGCAGGTTGTAGAACTTATTGATAAGAATATAGGCTTGCCGGTTGCCGTTGGAATAGGGGAGACCAAGACTCAGGCCAAAATCGCCAATCATATAGCTAAAAAATTCAAAAAAAATCGGGTGTTTGATATTAATAGTCCCGGGATGTTGGAAAAGGCGCTGCGCTATATTGATGTTGATGATATATGGGGAGTAGGGCGTAGCTGGGCGCATAGACTTAATAGTCTGGGAGTGGGGAAAGGATGGGATCTGTATCACTGCGATACCTCGTTGATTCGGCAGCATCTTGGAGTAGTTGGACAGCGTATCCAGCAGGAGCTGCAAGGTATTCCTGCAATTGATTTTGCAGTGTTAGATGATAGCAGTGATCCGTTTATTCAAGGGCGCCATGAATATGAAAGGCAGAATATTACTTCATCTCGCTCTTTTGGAAAGCTAGTTGAGAACTACGATGATATGCAGCAGGCGCTGGCAACATATTGCATGATCGCTTGTGAAAAATTAAGACGGCAAAACGGTGTAACCAATGCGGTGTATGTCTATCTGAGTACCAACAAGCACAAGGCTAATGAAAAGCAGTACAAGAACGGGTTTTCTGCAGCGTTGGTAGAGCCTACTTCCGATAGCTCGCATATTATTGGTGTTGCCAAAGCATGTTTAAAGAAGATATTCAGAAAAGGGTATCGTTATCAGAAGGTAGGGGTGATACTGCTGGATATTATGCCTGCACAGATAAAGCAATATGATCTTTTTGAAGATAATAAGATAAAACGTAAAGATATAGGCATGCTATTGGATAATATAAATGGGCGTTTTGGCAGGGACTCTGTCTTTATGGCCGCTCAAGGAATAGAGCGTAGCTGGTCTATGCGGCAAAATCACAAATCACCAGCATATACAACGTGTTGGGATGATATTTTGAGGGTTAATTAAATTACTGTGCGCCATGACACCTCTTAAACTTCTTGCCACTACCGCACCAACATGGATCATTCCTTCTAACTTTTTCTTGCTGCCGCCGAGTTTCTCCATCGGTGTAATACCACCTGTCTTTAACTTTTAAGAAGTTAGAACGTTCTCTTACTGACCCTGTTTGTCCAGTAAGGGTGTCAACAAAGTGGGCGGTAAATTCAACAATTCCCTGCCTATCTTCACTGGTACCGGCTTTTTTGTCGTGAATATCAAGGCGCAGCCATTTAAAGCGCATTATGCTCTTTTCGATCTCTGCTTTATCGTTGCTGTTTTTATAATTATGATGAGTAGTATCAACAAGATACTCTACATTTTCGCGGCTAAATGCCGAAAAACGGGAGCGCATTAATTGCTCGGCAGATTCTGCTTTGGCAATTCCGTTATGAATAGGGCCACAGCAATTAGAATAATCCTTTAAAGTTCCGCAAGGACAAAGTGTATCGGTATCCATATCATATTCCGCTGAAACATCAAAAAGCTATTTCAGAAATAGTCTTTGTAACATAATTGTAAGATTTTATTCGATTTTAATTGCAAAAGTAAACTGAAAAATAGAGCAGAAGCAGCGATTGGATACTTTAATGTTTTGTTAGTATAATCCTATTATGCACATATTAGCATGTTAGTTGTTTAGAATAAATGTCTTAGTCGTCCGGGTGGAAAAAGCGTGACTATGTTGCAAAAATAGATAAAGTCTAAAAATCAATAAGACATAGAAACTTATCAACAAAAACAGTAAACTAGCCGGCTTCTAAGAACCTGATGATAGAGGTAAATTTTGCGTAGCTTTTATATAAAAACACATGGTTGTCAGATGAATGAGTATGATTCTGCAAAGATAGCGGATGTGCTTATTGATCGTTGCGGATATACCAAGGCCGAAAGTGCTGAAGAAGCAACATTGCTGATAGTTAATACATGTTCAATACGTGAGAATGCCAGAAATAAGATATTTTCCGGGCTTGGCAGATGGCGCAAGATAAAAGAAGAAAATCCGGATGTTGTTATTGCCGTTGCCGGCTGTGTTTCAAGTCAGGAGGGAGAAAACGTTTTAAAGCAGGCAACGCAGGTAGATATTGTCTTTGGGCCGCAGACATTACATCGCTTGCCGGAGATGCTGGCAGCCTATGACCAGACTCACCTGTCGCAGGTTGATGTATCTTTCCCGGAGATAGAAAAGTTTGATTCCCTGCCAGAACCAAGGGCAGAAGGTGCAACTGCATTCGTATCAATTATGGAAGGGTGTAATAACTTTTGTACTTACTGCGTAGTGCCATATACCAGGGGTAGGGAGTGGAGCAGACCGCAGCAGGATATTCTGGAAGAGATTACCGCTTTAGCCAAACAAGGGGTAAAAGAGGTTAATCTTTTAGGGCAGAATGTAAATGCATATCAGGGTGAAGATGCTAACGGTGAAAAATCATCTATAGCGCAATTAATCAGAGAAGTAGCGAAAATAGATGCAATAAAAAGAATTCGCTTTACCACATCACACCCAAAATGGTTTGGTGATGAACTTATTCAGTTGTTTGCTGAAGAGCCAAAGCTAGTAAATCATCTTCATCTTCCAGTTCAATCTGGTTCAGACAATGTTCTAAAGATGATGAAACGTAAATACACATCTGCAGAGTATAAAGAAAAGGTAGCGAAGCTAAGAGAAGTGCGCCCTGGGATCTGTATTTCATCTGATTTTATTGTTGGTTTTCCTGGTGAGACCGAAGAAAACTTTAATGAGACCATGGATCTGATTAAAGAGATAGATTTTGACCAGTCATTTAGTTTTGTATACAGCCCCAGGCCTGGTACCGAAGCTGCAAAAATGGAAGATGATACTGAGCTAGAAGTTAAAAAGAATCGCCTTGCTCTTTTGCAAAAACAGATCAGTCGCCAGGCTGGAAGAGTAAGTGCCGCAATGGTTGGAACCGAGCAGATGGTTCTGGTTCATCAGGAATCCAAACAAAAGAATGGCCAGATTGCTGGTAGAACAGAGAACAATAGGGTAGTTAATTTTGATGGTCCTGTTGAGCTTATTGGGGAACTGGTAAAGGTTAGAATTACCGAGGCTCTACCAAATTCACTGCGTGGTGAGTTGATTAGTTAAAAAAATGCTAAGATAGGACTGTATAGAAAGAACAGCGTAACCAAACCCTGAGACCAATTAATGGCAGAATTTATAGATTTCTTTTTAGAGCCAGCAGATAGCAGTCTGCTTTCCAATCTTTGCGGGCAATTTGACTGTAATCTGCGCCTGATTGAAGAGCGACTGGGCGTACAGATTCATTACCGTGGTAATCGTTTTCGTGTTTCCGGTAAAGAGACGGAACTGGAGATTGTTAAGGCGATATTGTTGAAACTGTATCAGCAGGCTGATACTGACTTTACTAAGGAAGAAGTACACCTGATTCTTAAAGAGGCTGATGCCCGGTTGATAACTATGGCGCCGGATAGCAATATTATCCGTGCACGTAAGCTATCGGTTAAACCTAGAGGCAAGAACCAGAATCTTTATGTAAAAAGCATCCGTGAAAATGACATTAATTTTGGTATAGGCCCGGCCGGGACTGGTAAAACATTTCTTGCAGTTGCATGTGCTGTTGAAGCTCTAGAGCAGGAGAGGGTGCATAGGTTGATTCTGGTGCGTCCGGCGGTTGAGGCGGGGGAAAGGCTTGGTTTCCTGCCGGGAGATTTGGCGCAAAAAGTGGATCCGTATCTGCGCCCGATCTACGATGCATTATACGAAATGTTGGGGATCGAAAGAGTTGCCAAGCTGATAGAGAAGAATGTAATTGAGATAGCTCCATTAGCATATATGCGTGGTCGTACATTAAATAATGCCTTTGTGATTCTGGATGAGGCGCAAAATACCACCAAACAGCAGATGAAGATGTTTCTAACCAGAATCGGCTTTGGTTCTACAGCAGTAGTAACTGGTGATATTACCCAGATTGATCTGCCATCGGTTGAGAAAAATGGCCTGAAAGATGCGGTTAAATTGCTGGATGGAGTTGATGGAATCAGCTTTACTAATTTTAGTTCTGCTGATGTTGTAAGGCATCCACTGGTACAAAAGATCATTGAAGCTTATGAAAAGCAAAAATAATCATCTTGTCGATCTGCAGATCGCAACAGAGTACGCAAACCTTCCCGCTAAAGAACAGATAAATAACTGGGTATGTGCGGCTATTGGTGAAACAGACAATGAGTTTGAATTATCTATACGCGTCGTTGATGAAGACGAGATTACGCAATTAAATAAAGAATATCGTAATAAAAATAAGCCAACAAATGTGTTATCGTTTCCTTTCGCTTTTGAAGAAGAGATCGGGGGTTGCGGCATAGAGCTTGAGGTTCCTTTACTCGGCGATATTATAATCTGCGCGCAGGTTGTAGCGGCAGAGGCCAAAGAGCAGGGCAAAGAAGAGCTAGCACACTGGGCGCACATGGTAGTGCATGGTACCTTGCATCTTCTTGGATATGATCATGTCGATGATACACATGCAGAGGAGATGGAAGCCTTGGAAATTGAGATAATTACTGGTTTAGGCTTCCCAAATCCGTACGAATAACTACAATAATAGTATCTATTACTACCTTTGGGGTTAAACAAAAAACTATATGCCGGACGACAACTCGAATAGTACAAGCCCTGGGAACAGGTCATGGTTGGAACGATTAAGCAACTTACTGACAGGGGAGCCCAGGGATCGAGAAGAATTAGTAGAAGTATTACGAGACGCACAGCAGCGTAACTTATTAAACCTGGATGCCCTGGCAATGATGGAAGGGGTGATGCAGGTAACCGAGATGCAGGTGCGTGACATCATGATTCCCAGATCGCAGATGGTTGTTGGTGACAGCGATGCAAACCCTGAAGAACTCCTGCCGATTGTAATTGAATCAGGACATTCAAGGTTCCCTGTTGTTGGTGATAGCCGTGATGAGATTGAAGGCATCTTAATGGCGAAAGACCTGCTACGCTTTGCTGCAAATTCCGATGAAGAGCAGCGCTTTGATATGCGCGAGGTAATGCGTCCTGCCTATTTCGTACCCGAGAGTAAACCCCTGGATATCTTGCTCAAGGAATTTAAGAAAAATCGCAACCACATGGCTATAGTTGTCGATGAGTACGGCGGAGTTGCTGGCTTGGTTACCATTGAGGATGTGTTAGAGCAGATCGTGGGTGAAATTGATGATGAACACGATTTTGATGATGACCATTATATTCTGCAGCACCAAAGCGGGCATTGTATTATCAAGGCTTTGACCCCGGTTGAAGATTTTAACGAGCACTTTGAAACCGATTTTTCAGATGAAGAATACGATACTATTGGTGGAATCGTAATGCATGAATTTGGACGTTTGCCAGAACGTGGTGAAAGTATATCGATTGAAGGGTTGTTGTTTGAGGTTATGCGGGCGGATGCCAGACGTGTACATCTGTTGCGCGTTACCCGAGAATGAAAAAAAATATCCTATTGATAATCCTAGGCCTTATCTGGGTTCTAGGCTTTGCCCCATTCGAGCTATGGATATTTCCGATTCTTTCCCTGGCTGGTTTCTTCTATCTGATTCAAGAATCAATATTTGAACAAAAACCTAAAAAGCTAATTTTCCTTCAAGGATGGTTATACGGAGTTGGGTTATTCTTCGGAGGGGTTCACTGGATCTATATCAGCATTGCCGAATTTGGCAAGGGTGGGCCGATTGCAGGTGTTTTTGTAACTATATTTTTTATCTGTGTTCTAGCGTTGTACCCTGCAGTATTTGCCTTGATAGCGCAACAATTTGCCAGAATACGCAATAACCCGAAGACGGTCCTTATATTGGCATTACCAGCTTTATGGGTAATCGTTGAATGGTTGCGTGGATGGCTGTTTACCGGTTTCCCGTGGTTATTAATGGGCAATGCTTTTGTTGATATGCCTTTAAGCTCCTTTGCTCCGGTCTTTGGTGTGTTTGCGCTTAGTTATATAGCAGCGCTATTTTCCGGGGTCATAGCTTGTGTATTGCTGGAAAGGGCAAACTGGAGGCAAAATCGCACTATTCTTAGCCTTGGTGTATTGGCTTTGCTGTTTGTTGCCGTTTCACTGTTGTTAAAAAGAGTGGAGTGGACAGAGAAGTCTGGTGAACCACTCAAGGTAGCAATGGTTCAGGGTAATATCAAACAGGATATAAAGTGGGATCCTTCTTTCAGACAATACACGCTGGATAAATATTTTGCACTGACTCAAGAACTGCTTGGAAAGCATGATGTAGTGGTCTGGCCGGAAACCGCAATTCCCGATTTTCTGCATTATGTCGATGATTATATGCTGAGTCTTCAGGCCCAAGTCAATGTAACCGGCACTGCGATAGTTACCGGTGTTCCGGTCTATGATTATCGCAATAAAAGATATTTTAATTCAATGATAGCCATTGACCGGCAGCAGCTATCTTATTACGCCAAGCGCCATTTGGTAATCTTTGGTGAATATCTGCCATTTCGAAATATTTTTGGAGAATCGTTGGATTTTTTAGGGGCGGCAATGGCTGATTTTACTTCAGGTGAAGAAAGGCAAAAACCGCTTATCACCAAGGAGCATAAGGCGGCTGCATCAATCTGTTTTGAGATTGTCTTCGGAAATGAGATTGCGAATGAATTGGGCGATGCTGACTATATGATAAATATAAGTAATGACGCCTGGTTTGAAGGTTCTATAGCTCCATATCAGCATTTGCAGATAGCGCAAATGCGAGCCTTGGAAACCGGAAGACCGCTTGTTCGGTCAACTAACACCGGTATTTCGGCAATGACAGATCATCAAGGTAAATTATTAATCAGGTCACCTCAGTACGAAGAATATGTATTAACAGGTGTCATTCAGCCTAGAAAAGGGCAAACTCCTTATGTTAAATGGGGTAATATCCCAATTTTGGTACTTACATTATTCTTAATTATTATTAGTTTAATAATGTCCCAAAAAGAAAAGTGAGTATGGGATTATCGCTATTATCCTGATAACCCTCCTGTTGCTTATAAAAGTCTTAGAAAAGTATTTGCTAGGAATATAGCTGAGATAGTACTTCTCGTTATAAGAACCGAATTTAGAATTTTTTAGCCAAAGGTATATATATTGGAATAAATATAGACTTTTGGTGTAAAGACTTCATGAACACTAGAACGATAAAATACATGTTTTATGTTCTACGTAATTTTTGTGTTTACATGAGGAGAAAACAATGAAAAAAATACTAGTATTAATAGCTTCCATTTCTTTTGGGCTTTCGAGCTTTCAGTCATATGCATCTTGTGAAGAGCCACACCTAAAAGTTAAAGCTATTTTAGAATGCATTGAGATTGAAGATATTGCCTGTGCAAATGCTGGCTACGATGAAAACTTCGTAAAACTTCATAACGGTATCGACACTAATACCGATATGAGTGGTGGTAATTTCTGGGAAATGGCATTTCAGTTCTCAGATTTTGAAATCGATTACAAAACCGTTAAGCAGATTGGAACTAACAAAGCGATGTTGCAATATACCGAAAAAGTCATGTTGATTAACGGCAAAGAGTTTTTGCAAAATGAGTTAGCGATAGTTGATGTTAATGAAAGCTGTCAAATTACAAAATGGAATCAATATGGTTCTTGGGCTGAGCAGTTCGCAGTTGAATTTGCCATTATTCGATTGATAATTGAAATGGGATTATCTGGAGATATGCCTATAGAAGGGTTTGAATTCTAATTTAGTTACTGCTGAATTTGCTGGATGCCGGAACACACTTTTTATGAATCCCTCCATCATTACACCGGTATCCAGCAAGTATAATTGTATGCTACGATAAATACTTAACTAGCTTAAATAGTTATTACGCAACAGCTTTATATATATTTATTAAGGGGTTGTTGAAATTCATGATAATTATTGGACAACAGTGAATGAAATTTATTTTGGCAGATGACCACCCTTTATATTTATCGGCACTTCGTACCGCTTTGGTAAATTGGTTTACGGATATAGAGATACTTGAGGCAGACTCTCTTGATTGCCTAGAGCGTTTAACTCAAGAGTGCTGCTCTCCTGATTTAGTATTATTAGATCTTATGATGCCAGGTATTAATGGTTTTTCTGGATTAGTTTTTCTGAAAGGTATATATCCAGATACTCCTATTGTAATCTTATCTGGAATTCAGGAACCAAAGGTAGTTTTATTTGCAAAGGATTATGGAGCTGACGGCTACCTTTTCAAGACTGAAAAACTTCCTGCAATAATTAATACTATCGATTCTGTATTGAAAGGGGGGAAGGCTTTTCCTGAATTTTCTGAAAAAGCTATAAAGCTGGATGAAAAAAATCGTGATCTTGCAGATAAGATTAAAACACTTTCCCCAAAACAATTTCATACACTGTGCCTGTTGAATAATGGAATGGTTAATAAACAGATAGCGGACGAATTGAATGTGTCTGTTGCAACCGTTAAGTTTCATATAAGCGCTATTTTGAATAAACTTGAAGTGTCTAGTAGAACACAGGCGGCTTTAATGGCAAAGCGTTTAGATATTGATTTTCTCGGGTTTGATATAGAGCAATAATTTTCTGGAGTTTGAGTGGTTGCTAAAACTTTTTCTTCTAAGTTGTTCCTAAAGCTTTTTGCTCAAATACAGATATTCTTTATTTTATTTTTTGTTTTGGTTTCAATATTTGCCATACCTGCCTTAAAAGAACGTTTATATAAAAACCATGAAGACTCTGTTTATACCGTAATCAATTATTTAAATAATCATATCGAAGCTGGTTCATATATGGTTGATGATTATTTAAAAAATGCCATCAATTATCAGAGAGATAGTCTAACAAGTATAAATAATGTATATGCTGCGATAATGCAGGCTGAAAGGGAACTGGCTGCAGGAGATTATCCAGAATCACAAAAAAAACAGCTTGTGCTACAAAAATTAAAGACAATATCAGAAGTATCAAATGTATCTTTTTGGGTTATCTCTTCTAATCAGAAATTTTTACTGCATAAAAATGAATCATATTTAGAGAAGTCGGTTGATGATATAGTTGATTATTATAATACTCCTGTCTTTAAAAATATTATTTTGTCAGTTAATGAAGGAAATAGAAGCGGAATTAACTACTATTGGGAAAAAAATAGCGCATCAGGGGAAGTAGAGCAGATTACAGACCACTTTTTCTTTGATGAGAAATGGGGGTGGATTTTAGGTGTTGAGCATGATTCTAATCAGATAGCACCTGATCTAAGATTGAAAGAAAACCACTTCATTCAACAGCTTCAGAATATGATATCTGAAATTGAGCTATTTAATACTAGCGAAATATATATAGTAGATGGCAATCATGACTTAGTAATAACTTCAGCTGTTAAAGCAAAGGTTAAAAGTATTGCCCATATATGGGGGGAAGAACACTCAAAAAAGATTAAAGCACTATTAAAGGTATCAGAACAGGGTAACGTATCAAAACAATCCCTTTCTATTACCAATAATAGGTCGGTTAGTGTCTGGTGTAAGTATTCTCCGCAATTTGATTGGTATGTTTTATTAGCAGTTGAAGAGGCTGATATATTCCGCAGTGTTGAAGAGTTGAATAACCGGATTATTGCATTTGTTATTTTGTTGTTAATAGTGATCGATTTTGCGGTAGTTCTTTTTGTGCGAGAGATAGTTAATCCATTGAATGACTTGTCTGACGCTGCTCATGAGGTAATGGATGGCAATATGGATATTGTTTGTAGCGTCGATAGAAATGATGAAATTGGTTTTTTAGGAAGAACATTCAATACAATGGTAGCAAGCATTAATGAGCGGGCAACAACTCTTAAGGAGATGAATAAACAGCTTATTGATGCTCGCATAGGTGCTGAGAAAGCAAATAAAAGTAAAACAAAGTTTCTTACTGTTATTAGCCATGATTTATTGCAGCCAATAAATTCTGCAAAGATTCTTATAGCAACTCTATGTAACAGGCTCAGCAATAATAATGACCAGGCGATACTGCAACAGCTGGATAATAACCTAGATACGGCTGTAAGTTTTGTTCAAGAGCTGGTTACAATAGCAAAGATAGATGCGGGCAACATAAAACCCAATAAACAGGTTTTTCCTGTAAGTGAACTGTTTAATGAGTTAGAGCAAGAATTCAAGGTTATTGCCAGTGATAAAGACATCATGCTGCGCTTCCATAAAGCCAATAAAAAAATTGAATGTGATAAACGCTTGTTAAGGCACATTG
>QZLE01000085.1 GCA_004796365.1 Gammaproteobacteria bacterium
AATAAAAGCAATTGATTATAAGATTTGGTGTGGAAAAATTGATATGAGGCAATAGTACAAATTGCAGCGGCAATCGATAGTGCAAGCCGCCCTCCACCATTTAAAAAGTCCATAAACATTATTGATGGAGCACTAGTCGCTAAATGTGGTGCAAGATTGGAATAGATTAAGTCGTAGCCGCTTCCAAGCAAAACAAAAGGGATGTCAATCAACTCAACCATCAGCAAAAAAGGTACCGAGGTTAATAGCAGCATAAGCTTGTTTTTGGAAAACATCGGTGGCCAGGCCAGTATAATAGAATAGATAATAATCAGATGTTGTAGTGCATGTCCTTGCAGTGTTGAAAGCTGCATAGGGATGCCGGCGGGCATGGATGTAGCTCCAAAATTGAGTTGCTGTGGATTTTTCACCACAACCAGAATCTGTTTGGTGGAACCCTGCATCCCCAAGCTGATCGACTCAACCTCTAATTCAGTAGAAATAATATCAATTGCCAGCGAATAAAAAGGTAACAACAATTTGAGCAGATATTCTCCCCAAAAAAACATCACCACATTAAGCAGGCAAAAACATATGATAATCCCGATGCCGAATTTCAAGGCATCAGTTTTAAAAGATATATCGCTATTAGTCATTGTTTGTGTAAGTGTTTACCTGGCAAGATCATCTTCAGTTGACGAAGCCCTGGCCATGGTCGCCCAGGCCAAAAAGAACAGGCAGGCAATAAGAATTATTAGTGTGGGTCCAATCTGGCTGTGGATTGGGTCGAACCACTCTTTGCGATAACGAAAGCAAAAGTATAAAACCACAATCCGCATTTGATTTAGGAAATATATTATACTTAGGCCGACAAAAAGCCCAAGCAACTTTTTCTTCCAGCACGCCTTAAATGCAGCAATAGCGGCAAACAGCAAAAACATACTCTCAAAACCTTCACAGCCATTGAGTATAGTTATGGAACCAAACGGCGAAACTAGCTTTTCCCCCTTGGCGACAATTTGCTCCTCCGGAGAAAAGTTATTTATAAACCAAACGCTGGGAATAACAGTAATAATATCTATTGCCAGAGTTTCCAGCTTAGTACCGCGAATAGAACTGTAACTAAAATGCAACACGCTGAATATAATCAGGAACAGCAAGGCAAATTTAATCTCTTTTTTGGAAGTAAATGTTTCAACCATTACCAGCGAAGCTCATAAATAATAAAAGTATTTAAACACTAATAAATTAATATGACAGGGATGTTGCAAATATAAAAATCCCCCGGTTTTCGCCAGGGGATAATCACAGAATCGTCATTCCCGCGTAGGCTGAAATTCATATTAATTAAGACCTTTTGCGACAAGATACGCCAACTAAACCAGCGAACGCAGAGCCAAATAACCATACAGCAGCAGGTACAGGGACAGTATAGTAAACTAAGTTATTGTCAGCTAAAACCCAGATGGCTTCAAGCTTGGTAAAAACGCAAACAGCAAGGGCACTAGTAAAATCCTGCACAATTTCATCTAAATATCTCCACATATAATTAGATTTATTGAAAGATTTGTATGAAAGAAAGAAAAAAGGACGTTGCAATAAATAAGGAGCTATTGATTGATTGATTGATAACAGCGCATACATTATAAAAATGTAGTGACTGAAGTCCCCATAATTGCAACGTCCAATGACGATGCTAGAACAGAAATATTACAAAGTTGTGTAACCGGAAGAAAAAAGGTGGGATAAAAAAATCCCCCGGTTCTCACCGAGGGATTTAAAAACAAACTCGTTAATCAAATAATAGAGTAAAAACTCAAATTATTTACGACGACGAGATACTCCAACTAGGCCAGCTAGAGCAGAACCGAATAGCCATACTGCAGCAGGAACTGGAACTGGAGCAGCTGCTGTGTAAACTAGGCTGTCAGCAGAAAGAGTCCACATGCCAGCTAGTTTTGTGTGCTCAGCAGTTGGAGAAGGACGACGACCTGGGATAACGCCAGTAGTTAGGCTCCAGAATTCCATGCTCTCGCCGATTGATGCAGTAGCGAAACCTACGTTACCAGCGAAAGAACCCCAAACACCTGTGTCACCAGCATAGTCGCCACCAGTTAGGAAGTAGCTGTTGTCAACGCCATAGTCAGTGTCAAGGCCGTTAAGCTTGATTGTGTATTGCTCAATGTTGCTTTGTAGAGTGTTGTAAAGGCCGTGTTGAATACCAGTTACAGAAGCATCTTCGCCAACTCTTGCAGTTGTCATTACACCATTTACTGAAGGCATGCCTGAAGCACGGTCAGAACCTGCAACGTCCCAAGTCATAGACTCAGCGCCAGCAGTAAAAGTAGTCCAGTTTTGATCTGCAGAAAGATCATAAACGTATGTTTCGGTTTCATTGAAATCACGAGTGATAAGACCAAGGTCAAGGGTGTAAGAAGTGCTTGAAGCGCTGTCCCATACAGAAAGGATCAGTTCTCCGCCTTGAGCCATATCGCTACCGTTGTTAACAGCAGCGTTAGCAACAGAAGCAAGAGCAAGACAAGATGCAGCAGCGATTAGTTTAAGTTTCATAATATTTCTCCTGATAAATAATTAATAAATACAACTAAAAAAATAAAGGTTTAAGAATTATTCCTCTTCCTGCGCGAATATCCTGCAAGTGGTACGAGAGCAGAACCTAAGAATACCAATGCAGGTGGAAGTGGAACGGGTACAACCGGATCAAGCCTCAG
>QZLE01000070.1 GCA_004796365.1 Gammaproteobacteria bacterium
TTGTACGTTTTAAGCCGTTCAGAACATAACTACCCATACCTACTTAACAGCTATGCAGCCCATTGGCCTTCGAATGTTATTTCTAAATTATGAGCTTGCGGTGGTGGCTCAGGGGCGTAATCAGGATACAGACATCTATTTATCAACCATTATTATTGTTATTGTTGTTATTATTATTGTTGTTATTGTTATTATTCGAACTGATACCGCCACCGTCGTAGTATTCAGACTGACTACCAAGATAAAGAATGGTGTTATCCCTACAATAGGCTTCTTTATCGATCTCAGAAATCACCGTTCCATTGCAGCAATAGAGTTTATCCTGCGCTCCCCCCGGGACTGAAAAACTATCAATTATCTCGTCGTTCAGATGATAGTAAATAACCCCGGATGAATAGACCAGAGTTGATCTTATGGCGCGATTCTCAATATACATATTGATGATCTTTTCTTCTAGCTGATTCGCCTTTGCTGAATCCTCGATACCAACCAGCTCAAAATATCTCCGGATACAGCGCGAGATCTTATCGATTGTGGTTGGTGTAAATAGTTTGATAATCATCTCGATCACCTCTCCCAGTAAAATTCGATATTCTGAAACGGCAAATTTAGCGCCTGGATATGATAAAAGGCATTATCTTTTTGCTTTTTATAATGATAGTCACGTAAATAACTGGTGGTAACAAAAAGGTTATTTAGCACCCCATTTACAAACAGGTATTCATGCAATTTGAATAGTTCACACAATTCAAATGACACATATTCATCCCCAAACTCACTTGGCGCTAGGTGGTTATAATAGATCTGATGGGTAAATGTATGCTCCTGTTTTACCCTTTTTTCATCACCATAAACCACATTGGTATCTCTTAACATTTGCAGGTACATGGTATTTCTGACCGGTTCATTACAATTTGCATCGAAAATAGACTTTTTAATATGCAATTTTGCAGACTGACCGCTAAAGATGCTGTAAATATCCCGCTGCCTTTTTAGGATCTGAGAATGTAACCTAATTTGCATATCATCAAGCTCAAAAATAATTGCTTCATTACTATATAGATCTTGCAGCACAGCATCTTGTTCAATAATATGCCTGATTGAGTTCTGATTTTGATACAAATCGTTTGGAAGGATAACCTCTCCACTCCCACCGGCATTACTTACCAACTCGCTGTTTTGTGCTTCCATAGGGTGCACCTTGATAAGATAGTCGTGCAAATAATATTTTTGCTGCTTTTCATCCTTTGCTGGTGGATAGGTTATGGGGTTGTCCAGATATATCTGCTTTTGCAATGCGCAGGTGTATGACTTTGAATCTTGATTCAGATTCTTTACATAAGGACAGCCGGTGTGACAGTAATGGATATATTCACACTCGCGACAATCCTGATGCAAACCTAGTTCCTGATGCTGAGTACTGATCTTTCGCTTGCCATTTGCAAAGATATCTTCTACAGAGTCATTAAGAATATTTCCGTAGTAAAAGTCGTCCCTACCCTGTCCACGCACGCAGGAATAGATCTCGCCATCCCCCTGCAGCAGAAAAAACCTCTCACCACAGTTAACTGAATTTGTGCAGTAGGTCGGTCTGAATTCATCAAACCAGTTGCGCTTAAGCCCATATTCCAGGTCGGTACCAATAAACTCTGTCTTTAACCTTTGATAAAACTCTACCTGCTGCGTATCCGTTAGTTGCTGAATCCCTAGTGGTAATGAATCGTTATCCGACTCAAAACCAAACATAAAGTTGAAGTTGTTCATATCAAAGCCAATATCTGAATGGATAAACCAGATATCCTGTATCAACTGCTCAATATTATTAAAATGCTCCAGGTAAATCGTCGACGATAGTTTTTTACTGTGCGGATACTTCGCCAGTAGCTTCAAGTTATCCAGAGTTTTATTAAGTGTAGATTCATCACCTTTAGTGCGCCGGTATTTATCATGCAGACTAAGTGGTAGATCGACGCTGCCACTAATAGAAACCCCTTGTTTTGCAAGCAGGTCATAAAGCTTATCAAAATTATATAGATTAGTTTTTATGTGTGGTGATTGTTTCTTAAAGCCTTCGGCCACCAGGGCATCAAGATTATCCACATAGTGTCTTTGGATAATATTGAATAATTTCTGCAGTGCATCCTGTTTCAGCGTAGTAACTTCCCCTCCGTGCAATGACAGATTAAACGGAAGTACCCCTGCATCATGAAACTTTTCCAGGGCATGCTCCAGAGTCTGAACTGGGTCCTGGGTAAAATCATTACAGGTCTGATCTTCTAGATAACAATATTTACAGGCCAGATTACAGGCAATCGTTGGGACATATAACAAATGAATATTTTTCGGCTTTTTGTTAACAGCTGGTTTTAAAGCTGGCGCCATATCATCTGTCATACGTCTCTATCCATTTTCCTTAACTGGTGCCTGCGGATTTTGACTTTTAACTTTTTCTAAAATCTTATTTGCTACCTTCTCATATTTTTCTTTTTTATTCTTTTCTATCTTCCAATCTTTACGCGCACCGGTTGGAAATTTTTCACACTCTATCTTGCAGCATCTGCCATCGCTCATCTCCAATACCAGAAGCGATGCATCCTTTATAGCCCGCTTAATATTGCGGTATAAATAAACCCTTCCCCCCAGGAAGAAATAATCTGTGGATACAATAACCACCTCATTTCTGCTATTCAGCGCATAAAAAACCACAGATGAAACCACTATAACTGCAACTGTCAGAAACAGCGTACCCGGATTTAAACCGAAGGAATAAATCGGAAGCGCAGCCAGCAAGATGAAAATCAATAACGCAGGTAGCCCCCATTTCCAGTTAATGATCAAGCTGGGAATTTTTTTGCTGGTCTTACTATCTTCATATTTATAAGCAGCCAGATTTCCTTTTTGCATAGTCCCTTCCTTATGCGTTTATACGCCGATTCAGGTTTAACACTTTTTACAGCTGTTTTCTATATAGCTTATTCAAATAATAAAAATATTCATAAAAAATTAAATATTCAGACTTTTTAAAATTTTAGAAAGTGCGGGATATTATTTATGGCGCCAATATAAAAGAATTGGCCTAAGCCCACCGAAAACATCAAACACCCAAATAATGCATGCTCGATAGAAACCAGAAATGTTGAGCGCGAACGCTGATATGTATAGGCAAACAGCATCCCACCAACTGTTGTTAGCAACACAGCGAGCCAGTTCTGAAAAATTATGTGCATAAACCCGAACGCTAGCCCGTTTATGGCAATCATTACCCACTTTTGCGGAAACAAATGATGGTAGCGATGAAAAAACCAGGTGCGATAAATCAGCTCTTGCGGATATACAGAGAGGATAGGATACAAGATGACAATCATTATCCATAGCAATGGCCTTTGCTTTATAAGATTAAAAAGCGAATCCGGAGCCAACAGAAAAACACAAATACCAATAAATAGCGAAACAATAGCAAATCGGATAAACATCGGCTTAAGATATTGCGCTATTGCATGACTTTTCCACAGATATGATCTGTCAAAACCAGGATCACGTTTTAATATAAACCAACAAAAAAGCGCAAAGCCCCATAAGGCTGGGAAAATGCGGGAAGGGGTAAGAAAATACATCCCGATAGGGATTAATAAGAAAAGCAGGAACAGCTCTATAACCAAAAATATTTTGTTTTGTCCTAACACTTTATTGCTGCCCCAGAGACCGTGTAAATACTAATATAGCATCATAATCACATGATTTGGTGATAAAAATTAATAGGGAATATTGCTTAACTATTCTGTTGAAACAATATTTTCTTCAACCTCTTCATCACTCAGTTTGAAAAA
>QZLE01000174.1 GCA_004796365.1 Gammaproteobacteria bacterium
CTGCAAGGCGTTTGCTGATTGCATGTGCTGCTTCATCACCAGCCTTGTCACGGTCATAGGCAATCAGAACTTTTCCTACATTGTTAGCAACTAAGGATTGAAGAATCTCATCTGTAAAACCATTAGTGCCGTAACTGGTAGTTACATTTCTAAAGCCATGAACCCAGAAGGTCATTGCATCAATCAGCGATTCACACAGAATGATTTCGCAGTTATCTTTCAGAGCTTCACTATTCCATACACCTTGATGTTCACCTGGAAGGTATAAGTGTTTTGGGGTTCCTTTGCGCAGCTCTCTTTTTATCTTACGGCCATAGACTTCACGAACAGAGCCATCATTGATAACCGGAACAACTAAAGAACCGTTAAAATGCTCATGGCCTGATTCGCGCAATATGCCAATCTCCTGCAACTGCCCTCGAACCTTTGCCCCTTCTGCTCTGTTCTTCTGCGGCAGACGATAACCCAATGTTCTATTGGCATAACCGAGCTTAAACTTTTCGATTAACTCAGGATTATTAATCCCTCTTTTTTCCAGATACTCTATTGCTTCTGGCGATTCCTTCAGACATTGGTGATAGTAATCAACAACCTTTTGTAATAAGGCTTGATGGTCTTCACTGGCAACTAAAGAAGGAAGTTTTACACTTGTATTTCTTCTGGTAGGTTTGGCTTTACCAGTAGCATTGAACGAACTAACAGAAGGTAAATAATCAGCCTTTAAAATCTCAAGCGCATGACGCACAGATACACCCTCTATCTTCATCACCCAATCAATAACCGAACCGGCAGCACCACAACCGAAGCAGTGAAACAGGTTTTTAGAGGGAGTTACAACTAAGGAAGGTGTTTTATCATCATGGAACGGACAACAACCGTGATAATCGGAACCTTTTTTCTCAAGAGCTATTCCTTTTGCTTCAACTAAACGAACCAGTGATACCTCTTCCTTGATTCGTTCCAGCTCTTCTTCCGTTATTCTTGCCATAAATCCGATTCTCCTAAAAACCTGTCAATACCTTTTTAAACTTTTTTTTAACCAAATTTAAGCTTGGCAAACTCGATCTAAAAATATAAGATTATCCTATATTGCAACACAAGAATATACCATGTCAAACATAAGTTCTAAAAAAACAGGGGATATAATCCAAGTAATCAATATTTTGCTTGGAGATTCCTGCATGGCTCGTGACAATATAATTGAAGTTAATATAGGCGAACGCCTTGCCCAGATACGCAAAGAAAAAGGTATTACTCAGGGAGAACTAGCCGAACGTTTAGGTATTTCCCAGCCTATGGTATCTGACTATGAACGTGGGGAACTGCGGTTGCATGGCGAGCTAATTATTCAACTTGTAAAAATTCTAGATATCTCTGCCGACGATCTACTAGGAATTAATACAAAGCCTAAATCAAACAAAGATATTAAGAACAGACGCTTATATCGAAGATTGGCAACCATTGACACTCTTCCTAAAAGAGACCAAGAAGCATTACTAAGAACTATTGACGCCTTTGTGACAAAGGCAAGCTAACAGTGAATAAGGAACACTAATGACGGATATTACGTTACACCCTATCGAGTTTATTGCATCGAAGATAATTGTAATCCGAGGACAGAAAGTAATGATTGCCAATGATTTGGCAGAACTATATGGAGTAACTACCAAACGCCTTAATGAACAGGTAAAACGCAATATCGAACGATTCCCTGAAGATTTCGTGTTTCAGCTTTCGGAAAAAGAAAAGCAAGAGGTGGTCGCAAATTGCGACCACCTCAATAACCTGAAGTTTTCCAAGGCATTACCCTACGCCTTTACCGAACATGGGGCAATTCAGGCCGCTAATGTGCTCAATTCTTCACAGGCTGCCGAAGTTAGCGTCTATGTCGTTCGGGCATTTATCAGGCTGCGGGAGCTACTTTCCACAAACAAGGAATTGCTGCATAAATTCAAAGAACTTGAGCTACGAATCGAACGCAAACTGGAAGACCACGACCAAACCATTACAGGTATACTCAGAACAATTCACCAGCTAATGATTCCTGAAGATTCAAAGAAACGCCCAATAGGATTTGTGCATCCTGAAGAAGAACTTGAAGATGATTAAACAATTCTGCCGCAAGTTGTGGCAGAATTTGGCAGGCTTTAAAATTCTCGCACAAGCTGTGCGAGAAATAACAAATATAACAACCAGCGAACAATGATTCATGATAATAATTCGGTAAATCTTACGATGATAATTAGGTTCTTGGTGTTTTCTTGTTGTTTTGAGATAATTGCGGTCTTGAGCATAAAAATAAGGGTTGCAATAACTTGTCAGAAGAACACATACATGAATTAGCTTCTTTAGCATACGCCCGTGAGTTACAAGCTGCATTAGACAAATTATCACCGTCATATACCGATTGGCTTAACGAAGAATCATGCAATGAAGAACTAAATGCACGTATTCTGGATTATCATATTGCTTGGTGCACTATGTACAAACGTTACAAACATTTTAATGCATATAAAGCACTAATAGCCGGTGCTGCCTATGCTATAGAAAACGGCATTATTAACGAGTCTGAAGTTGACAGCGAATGCCTTGAAATAATCAAGAATTATGAATATTCAGAACACGATGATGTAACCTGCCAATGCATAAAGGTTTGTGGCATCCAATATCATAAATAACAGACAAAAAAACGGCTCGACAGGAAATACCCTGTCGAGCCGTTTGCGTCATAAAATATAAAATTGAACAGTGGAGGATTAATCTAAAATTGCCGTCATCGTCGTCTACTATCGTACAACGATAACGTATCAAGCAACCACCTAATAGTAGCTTAGATTTTACATCCGAATGTAAAATCTTGATTGGGTATTTTTTCCAATCATTAAAAAATAAATTATTTTATTTTTCAATCAATTAACCATCAATGCAAATTGTCCCTGCGCAGGGACAATTCATTTTTCCTGCTCCATCGCAAGATAAGCGCGCTCTTTTCCGGCTTCAATTTCATTGCGGATGGTTTCCGCCAGCGTTTGTATCGCTAGCGGGAGTTGTTGCGGTGTTAGCTGGGTCATTTGGTTTTATGGTGTGCGGCTCTCATCTAACTTGGCTATCGCCCTATTGACACAAAATAGTCAATGAGTGACCCCATTGATTTACAGAAAGAATTTACTTTTTAAGAATATCCAGTAAAGCCTCTGATGATTTAATATTTTGTGCGTATTCGAAAACGCTTCTATTGTCATCATTCCTTAAATTCTTATTAGCTCCAGAACTAATTAACAACTCCACGACCTTTGGGTTTCCTCCGATTACGGCGTTAAACAATGGAGGTGCACCATTATCGCCTTTTGCATTAACATCTGCCCCAGCCTCGAGTAATATTTTTACGGACTCAAGCTCACCCCAAGAACACACCGTATGCAATGGAGTGTCATCCATTAGATTTACACTGTTAACATCAAGCAACTCCACACCAAACCAAGATGCCGTATCCGAACATCGTTTTAACACATCACTTAATTCATAGCTCATAGTTACAAATATTCCTTACTACATTGTCATTTCAATGTCACTTTCATAGTTACAAAATGCAACTTCTTTACAATGTCGCTTTATTTCATCCACGGCATTTGAAATTCGCTGCTTAACCTGCTGTAGCTGAGCTTGGTGTTTAGTCCATGCTCTACTTCCAGGCTCATCCCATTTATCAGACCAATTCTTTCTTAGATCATAACAAAGTTGTGCTTGGTCTCGTTTTCTTTTTGCATCAATACAAGGATCTCCACTTGGAGGCGGTGGAGGCTCATCACATATTCTATGATATCTTGCATGTTGAATATCCTTTCTTGCGTCAGCGTCAGCGTTAGCGTCATCCTCTATTCCTTCTGCTACTGCTTCAGCAAAAAGATATAGCTTAAGCGCTCTCCATAGACCTTTTAATGCAGAACCTGGTCTAATTCTACCAGCAGCGCCACCAGCCCCACCGCCACCGGCATTATCAATACCACAAATCCTCATTGGTCGAGTTGCAGTACCTGCATTTCTACATAACCCCATCGGATCTATATACATCACTGGATTCCCACCAACATAGGCATTAGTATTAAGACCGCCATCAAGTCCAATTGGGTCACTGGTTATGTACCTTCCAAGCTCATTTGAATAATATCTATTCCAGTTATAATGCAATCCTGTTTCGTTATCGTAATACTGGCCGGCAAACAGTTCTCC
>QZLE01000012.1 GCA_004796365.1 Gammaproteobacteria bacterium
CCGGGCAGTGATCCTGTACCAGTTCCTGTGCCTATACCAGTATCTTCCTTAGTAGAGAATGATTTCTTCTTGCTTGTTTGATGAGGACTGCCTTCAGCATCTACTGAGTCAGCAATTATCTCTACTTTGTGATTATCACCTGTAATATCAGCTTCAATACTTACATAACCATCTAGAGGTGAATCATACTCTTCATCATTAATAATTACTGTAACCGCTGTAAGAGTTGTGTCTGCAGCAGCCTCTACAGTTGCCTCAACTGTTACTGATGTACCATCTTCAGAAGGTGTTACTTCTAATCCAGATACTACTGGGGCGTACTCATCAACTACGCGATCTACACGTAAGTTATTATTAGCAAAGTACTCAGCAAGGTACATTCCGTAATTGATATTTGACCCATCAATATAGCTACCTCTTGCACCCGATCCACCTGGCCATGCATGGCTAACACCACTTAGTTCAAGCATTGAAACTTGGTTAGTACCATCTGGACCATCCCATAAAGTTTCTTTAGCTCTGCCTTCTATAGAGTTTGTGCCTGAAAGTTTGCTCACACCGTAAATGCTTGCCATTGCTGAAGCATTCTGTAAGCCATAGCCAGTATTTACTGTGCTATCACTTGTTCCATAAGCTGTATTGGTAATCTGTGTATCAAACTCACTTGCATATGAGCCAGCATATGATTTACATCTTTGAGCAGTTTGCGAAACGCTAGACTCTTTTGGACCCATAGCACCACTTGAAGATGTACCTGCAGAAGGAGCAGCATCAAGCCCCATACCTGCGAATATATCTGGAGCAAGACAACCCACGGTCATAGCAAATGCGCCACCTGAAGAAAGGCCTGCAACATAAACCTGATTCGGATCAATGTCCTTGCTTGCATCGTCTATATATTCTTTTGCAAGATTAATTACATTTTTGTAATCACCAGCTGATCTACTTTTAGATCCAGTCCAGTATCCCCAACATGAAAAACCCTGTTTATTTGCAGCATCTGGAACCGCAACAACCATACCCCACTCTTCTGCCACTTTATCTAGGTTTGCAGTTTTATAATTATTGATCGGCTGCGTACAACCATGAAGCACAATCATTAGGGATCTACCATTACCAACTGGAGAAACATCATCCGGTGTATATGTGTAAACTGAATTAAAGCCGCCTGCACGGTCGGTTTCCCAACCTCCTGCCATTGCAGTTGATGATATTCCAATTGTTGCAACTGCTGCACAAGCTAGTGAAATCGCTGTTTTCTTCATCATTTGCTCCTCCGGGACTATGCCTCGGTTGTAATTATTATTTTTCCTTACCAATCGTGGTCTCACCACACTTTTATTTCTTCCTGTTCTGATGAGGGGCACTACTTCATTTCATCAGTATGTACATTTATCTTGTCTAATGATTGGCAAAAAAAACGGAACTAATTCACACTTCTTGGTGTGCATTGCACAAACATCCCTTTACACATCAACCACTTACATGCAATATTAGCATATTGCGATACAGCATTTACTTCTTAATTTACCTACTTTTCAAAGAGTTACACCCTGCTGTAATGCAGCAATAAAAACGTTCTTTTTCAAAGATTATTTTTTTATTTCTTTTACCATTATCTGGAAAAAATTGATTAAATAGCCACAAACAATGCAACTTAAGTCACTATTTTTCATCAATTTTTTTTCGCGGCGCAACATAAACCAGTCGCTTATGTGATGAGGTTCGCATTTATAAACAACGGAATAATTTGACTTTTATCATCCTGGTTCACACGAATTTTTTGATGGGTTTAAAAAATCCAATGCATATAGAGTATATAAAGAAGCAGATACCTCAAGCGCATCTTCGTCAATATCATAGCGATCACTATGCAGCGGATAGTCAATCCCCTTAGCAATATTACTGCATCCAACAAAAACGAACACTCCTGGTACTTTTTGCACATAAAACGCAAAATCTTCCGCGCCAGTTATTCTGTCCAAAGGATATATAACTTCATTACCGTATAGATTCATCGCGATCTTTTCAGCCCTGGTTGCACAAACTGCATCATTAACCATTGGTGGCGCCTTGTAATAATAATCAAAGGAATATTCAGCACGATATGACTTCACCGTATTGGAAATTACCCGCTCTATTTTTCCTGGTAGCTCATCCCTTATATTCCCGGAAAAGCACCTTGTAGTTCCCTGCAGAATCACACTACTAGGTACAACATTACCCCTACTTCCGCCATTAATTTTTCCAACGGTAATCACCAGTGGCTCCATTGGTGAGACCTCACGGCTTACAAGATGTTGTAGATTTATAACCACTGCAGATGCAGCTACCACGGTATCAATGGTCTTATGCGGGAAACCACCATGACCACCCGGACCTTTTATCTCAATATCAAAAAAATCAGATGATGACATTCTGGAGCCGGGAGCTACAGCCACAAGGCCCACCGGGACATCAGGCAGCAGATGGATACCGAAGATCTCACCAACTCCTTCCAGACCACCTTCTTCAATAATTAGCTTGGCTCCTTCTAGATTTTCTTCCGCAGGTTGGAATAGCAAACGTACAGTTCCTGAGAATTTTTCTTTATTTGCTGCGAGCACCTTAGCCGCACCAAGTAGCGATGCCATATGCCCGTCGTGTCCACAGGCATGACAATATCCATCATGCTCGGATTTATATTCAAATTCATTCAGTTCCTGCACTTTAACGGCATCAATATCGGCGCGCAAAGCAACTATTTTATCTTCTCCTGTCGCTGTACCCTTTATATCAGCAACAACTCCAGTACCAGCAATCGTCTTCCACTCAATTCCAAAGCTATCAAGTTCATCTTTTATAACTTGTGAGGTCTTGAATTCTTTTAGCCCACCTTCAGGATAACGGTGCAACTTTCTTCTTATTGCAACTAAATAATCCTTCTCTGCATTTATAAGCGACTTTACATCCATACTAATCCCTTTTTGTGATTTAAGTTTCTTGCCTTAGGATTGGGCCAATTCTTTTAATGATAGAATCCATGGCCCCGCGATTATCTTTCAGGAATTGTTTACCATTCTCTACCGTTTGCTGCACCAACTTGTCTGAAGCCAGTAGCTCCACAACTTTTGCAGCGAGTTCATTTTCATCATCCACCAGAAAACCCGCTGCACGCTTCTCCATATTATCTGCGACATCCTGAAAGTTATGCACATAGCTCCCAGAAACTACCGGAACACCAAGCGCTATCGCCTCAAGCATATTATGCCCGCCTACCGGAACCAAACTGCCACCAATAAAAGCCACATCGGCACTACCGAAATACATCAGCATCTCCCCCATTGTGTCACCGATAAAGATTGGTGATTCTCCTATCGTATTACCGCTACTGCGGGTTACTACCGAAAAACCTTCTCGCTCACACAACTCAGCAACCTCAACAAAGCGTTCTGGATGCCTTGGAACTATCAGCAGCACAAGATCAGGATATTGCTTTAATATCTGGTTAAATGCATCTAGCACCTTTTCATCTTCACCAGCATGGGTACTGGCAGCAATCATTACTTTGCGATCTCTACCAAGATATTTGCGTTTAAAATCAGTACCCGCAGATATCTGCTCCGAATCAATTGTAATATCAAACTTTATATTCCCGGTAGCAGACACCTTATCCTTATCTTTCATCAAGCGCCGAAAGCGTTCCAAATCGCTATTATCACGAGCACAGATATGACTGACGTTGGAAAGAGCCTCAGCAACCAAACCAGAAACCTTCTGATATCCGGACATCGATTTTTTTGAAAGCCGAGCATTGGCAATAAATAATGGAATACTGCGCCTATTAAGTGCTGAAAATAGGTTTGGCCAGATCTCTGTTTCCATTATTAGCGCCAAGCTGGGCTTGACCTTTTGCAGAAATCTACTGACTGCACAAGGTAAATCATACGGCAGATAGCAGTGCTCAACTTGATCTGAAAAAACCGATTTAACACGTGCTGACCCCGTAGGTGTTGTAGTTGTCACCAAAATTTTATGCTGAGGATATTGTTGCATCACCTTTTTGATCAAAGGCACTGCAGCCAGAAATTCACCAACAGAGACAGCATGAATCCAGATTGTATTATCTTCCGATATACCACCTGCATACCCAAAACGTTCCGGGATACGCATGCGATATTGGGGAGACTTAGTGCTACGCCATAACAAGCGCAGCACTACTACCGGTGTCAATAAATATAAAAAAAATGTATAGAAGAGTCTACGAAGGCTCATGCGTCCACCTGTAAGCAACAGCTATTTTGCAGGCGAATTGAGCCAGCCCATGTATTGCGCTACGCCATCCTCAATTGAGGTAAATGGTTCGCTGTATCCTGCCTGATGCAGGAGCGACATATCAGCCTGAGTAAAACTTTGATAGCTACCTTTAAGGTGCTCAGGGAACGGTATATATTCAATATCACCCTTTCCATGCCATTTGATTACTGCATTGGCAACCTGATTGAAAGTACCGCTGTTACCGGTTCCCAGATTAAAGATTCCGCTTTTATCCGGGTTATCCAGAAACCACAAATTCACCTTGGCTACATCACCGACAAAAATAAAGTCGCGGCGCTGCTCGCCATCACCATAACCATCACAACCAGCAAACAGTTTCACCTGCCCAGTTTCCTTTAGCTCCTGATTAAAATGCAGCGCTACACTGGCCATACTGCCTTTGTGCCCTTCACGCGGACCATAAACATTAAAGTAACGCATCCCCACGATCTGGCTTTCAGCCTTGGGCAGGATTCTTCTTACATATTGATCAAATAGCAGCTTAGAATAACCGTATACATTCAACGGCCCTTCAAACTGAGGCTCCTCCTTAAACACCTTACTACCACCATAGGTCGCTGCCGAGGATGCGTAAATAAACGGGATGGCATTCTCCAGACAGCAATGCAACAGCTTTTTGGAATATTCAAAGTTATTTTCCATCATATAGCGCCCATCCCACTCAGTTGTAGTTGAACATGCACCTTGATGCGAAATAGCCTTAATCTGGCCGATTGGAAAATTACCTGACTCAATTTGTTTCAGAAAATCATCTTTATCCAGGTAATCCAAGATTTCACAATCAACAATATTACGGAATTTTCTGCCATCGCTAAGGTCATCTACCACGACAATATCGCGATAACCCTTTTCATTTAGCTGCTTTACTATATTACTGCCAATAAATCCGGCGCCACCTGTTACGATAATCATTACAGTTTTCCTTAATTGCTTTTAATTGCATCAATAATACTTGTTGTAGAACAGCCATCCTTAAAAGACAAGATTACCACGTCACCGCCATTCTCCTGCACTTGTCTACCACCTGCGATCTCTTCAACTTTGTAATCGCCACCTTTGACCAGGGTGTCAGGCAATACTGAGGAAATAAGGCATTCTGGTGTCTCTTCAGAAAACGGCACTACCCAGTCAACGCTCTGCAACCCAGCCAGTACCGCCATACGGTTCTCAAGCCCGTTAACCGGTCTACTATCGCCTTTCAATATCTTCACTGATTCATCAGAGTTTACCGCAACAATTAGCCTGTCCCCCAACTCGCTTGCCTTTTGCAGGTATTCAACATGACCGGCGTGCAGGATATCAAAACAACCATTAGTCATTACCAGCTTCTCACCATTTTCTTTGGCATTGGTAACGAATGCCAGAAGCTGCTCCTCGGTAAGTGTCTTTTGGTTGCTGTCACCCATGCTATGCAAAGCACAGCGAATTTCAGTAACTGACACCGTTGCCGTACCCAGTTTGCCAACCACCACGCCAGCAGCAACATTAGATAGTTTTACCGCATCTGGCAACTCAGAACCTGCTGCCAAAGACGCTCCTAATACAGAGATCACAGTGTCACCAGCGCCGGTCACATCGAATACCTCACGCGCATGCGTCGGAAGATTTAAAGGCTCCTTATCCTTGCTCAACAACATCATCCCATGTTCACCACGAGTAACCAGCAGTGAGGCCAGATCACAACCAGTTATCAGCTCCAACCCTTTTTCAGCAATCTGCTCATGCGGACATGTGCCAACCACACCCTGAAACTCGGAGAAGTTCGGGGTAATCAGGGTAGCGCCTGCATATTTTCTAAAATCACTTCCCTTTGGATCGACCAAGACCGTTTTATCCGCTTTTTTAGCCAATTTGATCAATGCCTGCACATCCTGCAGTGCACCTTTACCATAATCAGACAGGATCACAACATCGTGGCTATCCAGTTGCTCTACGAATAGCTGCTCCAGCTGCCGTAGATCTGCCCCGGCAAAGCTGTCTTCAAAATCGAGTCGAATCAGCTGTTGGTGATGACTTATCACCCTGAGTTTGGTAATGGTGGAAAACCCCTGCTGCTGGAAAAAACAGCAGTTCACTCCCGCATTATGCAAAATTCCTTCCAGACTCTCACCAGCTTCATCTTTTCCGGCAAAGCCGATCAGCGTTACATTGCCACCCAGGGCTGAAATATTCAGCGCAACGTTACCGGCACCACCCGCACGATGCTCTTCATCACCAACATGAACAACAGGAACCGGGGCCTCGGGCGAAATTCTTGACGTATTACCATGCCAATATCTGTCCAGCATCACATCACCAACAACAAGAACTCTTCCTTTTGAAAAATCCGGCAATAAATTATCCATAACCAATTCCTACCCGTTCCTCAATACGTAAAAAATTGGCCTGGATAATAGCACATTAGTGCCATACATATAAGTTCACCAACTAACATAGAGTCCTCTCCCATCCACCAAACCTGGGATATATAGCTTATAATTATCATGAAACTATTTATTGTATACCGGTGTGCATGTAAACTATCAGAATTTACCAAACTATCTAGCAAATCATCAATGGAAAAATAGGGAAAGACATTGGAAGCGACCAGCAGTTTTTTATCAGTTTTATGTGAATATGGCCTGTTTCTGGCAGAGACCATCACCATTGTAATCGCAGTGATCATTGTCACTGCAGTAGTTATTTCTCTTGCTGCAAAGGGCAAGGAAAGGGGCAAAGACACCATTGAAGTTAAAAACATCAATGAGAAGTTTGACGAGTTAAAAGAGATTGCTCAAGAAGAGATCCTTGATAAAAAGGAGCTAAAGAAACTGCAAAAAGAGAAAAAAGCTGAGGAAAAGGCACGCAAAGAGAACGATGAAAAGCGACCTCGCATCTTTGTGATTAACTTTGACGGCGATACCGAAGCCGCACAGGTAGAAAACCTGCGAGAAGAAGTTACCACCATCCTCGCTCTTGCCGAAAAAGATGACGAAGTTGCAATTTGCCTTGAGAGCCCTGGAGGAGTTGTGCACGGTTACGGGCTTGCCGCATCCCAACTTGACAGAATCAAACAGCACAACATTCCACTTACCGTTATCGTCGACAAGGTCGCCGCCAGCGGTGGCTATATGATGGCCTGTATCGCAGATAAGATCATCTCCGCCCCGTTCGCAATTATCGGCTCTATCGGTGTGGTGCTGCAAATTCCAAACTTCAATCGCCTACTGAAAAAACATGATGTTGATTATGAGACGGTGACCGGCGGTGAATACAAGCGCACACTCACCCTTTTTGGTGAAAATACAGACAAGGCACGCAAAAAAGCAAAAGAAGAGATCGACGAAGTTCATGCTCTTTTCAAAGACTTTGTCTGCAAATACCGCCCAAATCTAGACATAAGCAAGGTTGCCACCGGCGAACACTGGTTTGGCCTGAAGGCACTGGAGCTGCAGTTGGTTGACGAAATCTCCACCAGCGACGATTACCTGATAGCAAAAAGCAAAGAAGCCGATATCTATCAGATCACCAGAATTGAAAAACAATCACTGAAAGAGAAGCTGGCGTCAGCTGCAGAACTTACCATCAGCGGACTAATCAAAAGAATCCGCAAAGAAGAGAGAACTAGCCAATATTCATAACCAGCAGAAATATTAATGAATTATAATTACTGCCCAAAATGTGGTTGCGGCCTGATCAAAAGGGTGGTCGACGACAGAAAAAGAACCTGCTGCATCAATGCGGAGTGTGACTTTGTTTTTTGGAATAACCCGGTTCCTGTTGTCGCAGCAATCGTAGAGCATGATAATAAAGTACTACTTGCACGAAATAGCGAATGGAGCGAAGGCAAGTTTGCGCTGATTGCGGGGTATATGGAGGAGGGAGAAACTCCTGAATTGGCGGTAATCCGGGAACTCAAAGAAGAAACCAACCTCGACGGCAAAATCGCATCATTATGCGGCCACTATATGTTCGAGGAAAAAAATCAACTGATGATAATCTTTCATGTAAAAGCCACAGGAACCATTAAGCTAAGCCCGGAATTGGCAGAGGCGAAACACTTTTCCAAAGATGAAATCACCCCTTGGGGAAGCTGCACCGGACAGGCTATGGCCGAATGGCTGAAAAAAAACCGCTAGATTATTTACATTCTAACCTTGAATATTTTGTATTCTGGATCAAAACTTAAATATTAGAAATGTTAATTTTGACAGGAATACCAATATGGACCCAAATGCAGTTCCAGACAAACAGCGCGCATGCCCACGCAGACACCTAATTTTTTATCTGAGAGTTTTTGACACCGAAACCAACAAGCTGGTTGGCTATATCGGCGACATAAGCACTAAAGGGGTTATGCTGGTTTCCGAAAAACCGATCAAGACCGACAAGGTATATAGTCTGTCACTACACTTAAATCCAACCAACGATCGTCGTGAGCCGAGAGTTGTTAACTTTGATGCCAGAAGCATCTGGTGTAAAAACGATGTCAACCCAGATCTTTATGACACCGGCTTTGAACTTATTGATGTTCCAGACAGCACTGTGGAAGAGATCTCTGACCTTATTGATGACATTGGGTTTAACCAGTAAAAACAGCAACCGCCATTCCCGCGAAAGCGGGAATCCCTTTATAAACAAACCGGAAGATATTTATCTGGATACCAGCCTTCGCCAGCATGGCGCCACATTCCAACCGAGAAGGACAAATATCCACACACTACTTAAACCGCATATTGCTCACGATACTTTTTTACCGCCGCAATAACATCATCGCCAAAATCGGCATCCCCAAGGTAGTCAACCAACTGTTCCAGCTTGGCAATACTGACCACACGGGTATCCAAACTACGCTCCACCTCCTGAACTGCAGAACGGTCGGACTTTCCCTTCTCCTGTCGATCTAGCGCAATCAAGACACCAGCAACCTCACCACCGCTTTGCTTGATTATCTCCACTGATTCACGCACCGAGGTTCCAGCCGAGATCACATCATCAATAATCAGCACCTTACCAGAAATCGGTGCACCAACGATGACACCACCTTCACCGTGATCTTTTGCCTCTTTGCGGTTATAGGCATATGGAACATTGACACCATGATCATTCGCCAACAATATTGCCGTTGCTGCAGCCAGAGTGATCCCCTTATAAGCTGGGCCGTATAGCATATCGAACTCAACTTCTGAATCAACTAATGCCTGGGCATAATACCTACCAAGCTTTAACAATGCTTCACCAGTATTAAACAGACCCGCATTGAAAAAATATGGGCTCAAACGTTCTGATTTCAGTTTGAATTCACCAAACTTAAGGATTCCAAGTTCAATTGATAGATCGAGAAAATCTTTTGTAAATTGTTTCATATATCACCCATGAAAAAGGGGCTGCTAGCCCCTCTTTATTTTCTGAATACCCCAACCAAATCGAGGTATAACACTATTATCACGCTAATTACTCGTTCGCCCAGCCGAAATACTCTACCGCAGCAAAGATATCAATATCAGAAATAATACCTACTGGCTTATTATCTGCATCCATCACTACCATGCGACTTACGTCAGCACTGCGCATCTTGTCAGCACACTCTGTAAGCGTAGTTTCAACAGGAACAGTAACTAGTGGCTTGGTAGCAACCTCACCAACTGTAGTTGTCTTTGGTGAGCGGTTTTGCGAAACGATACGGGTAACAACATCTCTTTGCGTCATAATACCCCACTCCCCACCAGCCTGAGGCTCTGAAAGCACAGAACTAATACCCTTATCACGCATCAGACTCATAGTCTCTTCAACAATATTGGTCTCTGGTACGTAGATCGGGTTGCGAACCATAAGATCGCCAACTTTGGACGGAACACGGCCAGAAGCGATCATCGCCTCAAGCGGCTGAATCACACGACGTTTTTCACGATCAAGCCTGTCCTGCTCGATCTTCTGGATACGCTCTTCACGTACACGTTCAATGTATATACCACCCCCATTGATCTCATCAATCAGTGCATTCGCAAATTCACTGGTTGCAACCTCAGTCGCATCATCCATAAGGCGCGCGAAATCATAGGTAACAACCTTCTTTTCAACCACATTAGTGTACGCCTTAACAATCAGGTCAGAAGCCTCACTCCAGCCAATATATTCAAGCATGTTTACACCACTAAACAACAATGATCCCGGATTAACCTTATCCTGGCCAGCATACTTTGGCGCTGTACCATGCGTAGCCTCGAATACCGCAACATGGTCAGCCATGTTAGCTCCAGGAGCTATGCCAACACCCCCAACCTCTGCAGCGCACGCATCAGACAAATAGTCTCCATTCAGGTTCATGGTTGCAAGAACGTCGAATTCGCTTGGTCTAAGCAGCAATAGCTGGAACATAATATCAGCGATACGATCTTTGATTACGATCTTGTCTGCCGGACGCTTACCGCCATATGCAGAATACAGTTCATCTTCGGTAATTGTCTGTTCCGGAAACTCTTCCAGTGCAACCTCATAACCCCAGTTACGGAAAGAGCCTTCAGTAAACTTCATGATGTTACCTTTGTGCACCAGGGTAACACTCTCGCGGTCATTGTCGATCGCGTATTGAATCGCCTTTCTTACCAACCTTTTGGTGCCAAACTCCGAAATCGGCTTAATACCAAGTCCGGCATCATCAAAGAATTCTGCACCCATCTCTTTTTTCAGGAAGTCTGCTAGTTTTTTGTTCTCATCAGTACCAGCCTGATATTCAAGACCAGCATAAACGTCTTCAGTATTTTCACGAAAGATGACAACATCCACTTCTTCCGGTTTTTTCAGTGGAGAAGGAACACCGCTATAATAACGCACCGGACGCACACATGCATATAAATCAAGAGTTTGGCGCAATGACACGTTTAATGAACGAAAGCCCCCACCCACAGGAGTAGTTAGTGGACCTTTGATAGAAACCACAAGGTCTTTCATCGCCTCGACAGTTTCATCAGGGAAATAATTGCCATCGTATAGAGAGGCCGCTTTCTCACCTAGGAAAAGCTCTGCCCAGTACACCTTTCTTTTACCGTTGTATGCCTTTTCAACCGCAGCATCCCATACGCGCAAACATGCATTAGTAATATCAGGGCCAATCCCGTCACCTTCAACATATCCAAGAATTGGATTATTTGGCACCATCATTTTGCCATCTACGATTTCGATCTTTTCGCCTGATTCG
>QZLE01000034.1 GCA_004796365.1 Gammaproteobacteria bacterium
GCCTGTTGGCGATTGATGAATCCGCAATATTTACTATCCATGGTTTTGTGCATCGCATGTTGGCAGAAAATGCCCTGGAGACTGGCACCATGTTTGAGATGGAGCTGGTTGACAGCGACGAAGTATACCTTGAGATTGCAGTGAATGATTTCTGGCGTATCTGTATTGCTAATATGGGTGTGGCAGATCTGGAAATGCTGGATCAATGTTTTGGTAGCCCGTTTGTATTGAAACGAGATGTGAAAAATCTGCTTGGCCACCAACAGATCCAGATTATCCCGGATACTGATGGATTTGAACATTCGTTAAGTCAATATTCAGCTTATTGGCAAGAGGCCAGAGATATTTGGTCAAGAAGCGCAGATGATATCAAACAGTTACTTCTGGATGCAGCTGAAAATAAATACCTGCATGGCGCAAGTTATAAACCGCATCTGATCGAAAATGCCGCGGAGCTGATAACGCAGTTGTTGATTTCTGACAAATCAAGTCTGAATGTGCCGGAGAAGTCCAAGTATTTTTGCGCAGATCATATCGAGTTAAAAACCAATAAATCTGCCAAAGAGAAGATGCCGCAGCACCGGTTTTTTGATATGTGGGATTATATTTTCAATAGTTGCAACAAGGTGTTTACTCAGTTTCGTATTAAACTGCTCAAGGAAGCTTGTCAGTACTGTAAAAATAGGATTATACAGTTAAAACTGCAAAGCAAGGTGATGGCGCATGATGATGTTTTGCAGATGCTGAGTCAGGCATTACTGGGAAAATCGGCAGAAAAAATAAAAGAGCTGATGCTAAGCAAATACCTGCTGGCAATGATAGACGAGTTTCAGGATACAGATCAGACCCAGTATCAGATATTCAATACCATCTATGCCGGTAACCGGAACCTTGTAATGATTGGGGATCCGAAGCAGGCGATATATAGCTTTCGTGGCGGTGATATATTTACCTATCTACAGGCACAGCGCGAAACACCCCCGGAAAAAAGATACACTCTGGATACCAACTGGCGATCAGCAACTGATTTGGTAAGCGCGGTTAACGCTTTGTTTGGCATGCGTGATAATCCGTTTATCTTCTCAGGAATTGACTTTCTACCAGTTAAATCTGGCGGTAAGGCCGATTCAGAGCCTTACCGTATAGCTTGTCAAGCCGTTGCCCCATTAACCGTTTGGCATATGCCGGTTACCGAAGAAAATTTAGGTGAGAGACCAAAAGGATTTATTAAAAAAACCATTGCCCAGAGTGAGGCTGCATGTGCAACAGCAGGTGAGATCGTGCATCTTCTTGACTCTTCAACCAGAGCTACTATAGGTGATAATCCGGTCCGCCCATCTGATATAACGGTTTTGGTAAGAAATCGTAAACAGGCTGCTATGGTAATAGAGGCTTTGAAAGTAAGAGGCATCTCTTGCGCTTATCAAGGCAGTGATAGTGTCTTTGCCAGCGAGCAGGCGTATGAACTGAATTTGATATTGCATGCCCTTGCGTTTCCGGAGAATGAATCTTATCTGTTGGCTGCACTAGCAACCAGAATAGTTGGCAAAACTGCTTCTCAGCTTGTGCAGATGCAGGCGGAGGAACAGCAGTGGGAAGAACTTACCCAACAGGTTGTCGACCTGAATCGCCTATGGTACTCCGGTCACTTTATTCAGATGATCTATCAGTTTATCAATCAGATGAATATTGCTGCCAATTGTTTGTGCCTAACCGGTGGTGACCGAGCGCTTACCAATATTCTGCATCTTATTGAACTGCTGCAGCAGGCAGTGAAGTCAACGCATGGTGTAAATGGACTATTGGCCTGGTATAAACAGCAGATTAGTGAACTGGCAACAACAGATGAGAAACAGCTGCGCTTGGAAAGTGACAGAGATCTAATCAATATTGTTACAGTGCATAGAAGTAAGGGGCTGCAGTATCCTATCGTATTTGTACCGTTTCTTTGGGATTATTCATCAATGCCTCAGAAGATAACATCACTCCATGAAGTTGATGATAGTGGTGTAACTAGGATTATTGCTGATCTAGGTTCTGATGAGATTGATGAGAATAAGGCTCTGTCTTTTCAAGAAGAGATAGCCGAAGAGATCCGTCTGCTATATGTAGCCTTAACTCGGGCCGTACACAAATGCTATATCAGTTGGGGAAAGATAGCTGGTGCGGAAAAATCCCCGTTGGGATATTTGCTTGAGACAGAAGCGGAGCTAAAAAAACAGGAAGATGCAGATATCGTGTATAGCCTTGAGCGATTGGCTGTAGCAAGTGGAAATACTATCGAAGTGTTGCAGATTCCTTTTACTAGCAATGTTTATCATAATGCCCATGATAAGCAGCAGGAGCTATCTGCCGAGCAATTTATTGGTGAGATTCCAGCAAACTTTTACATCTCTAGCTTCACTTCGATTGCGGCTTCCGCTCATCATCTCGGGTCTGATTCTCATACTGACATCATTCAGGAATCAGCGGCAAATAGCTATACCATCTTCGATTTCCCCAAAGGTGCTAGAGCAGGGGTGTTTTTTCATCATATCTTTGAAAACCTGAATTTCACCAACGTCGATTCTGAGCATACAGATCAGCTCATTGAAAGATCTTTGCGCAAATACGGGTTCGATTCAGGTTGGTTTGATGTTGTAAAAAACAATACTCTGGCTGTGATTAGTAAAGACTTAGGTTGTGGCATACGTTTGCAAGATATAGATGTTTGCAATAGGGTAAATGAGATGGAGTTTATGATCAGGCAGAATAAACTCGCCAGCAACCACCTTAACCATGTTTTAAACGGTTACGAAAAATATAATCGCATTGACAGGCCGCTGAACTTTGAAGAATTGGAAGGGTTTGTCAAAGGCTTTGTTGATCTAACCTTCAGGCATGAAGGTAAATATTATATTGTTGATTATAAAACTAACCATATCGGTAATGATTATCAGGCATATAACAATGAGAATCTTCAGCTGTCTATACGAGAGCATGATTACGATCTGCAATACTTGATCTATAGCTCGGCGCTACATAATTATCTTGATCAGACACTTCCGGGGTATTGCTATGAAAATGACTTTGGCGGTGTTTTTTATCTTTATCTTAGAGGGATTGATGTAAGTGGAGTAACTGGTATCTACTACGATAAACCGCCAAAATGCCTTCTTGAACAGATATTTGTATAGTACTTCCAGAAAAAAGGATTATCCAAAAGATTATCTATGTGATTCATTGGTCATTTTGGTTGGTTTGTTATACAAAAAACAAAATCTCTGAACTACACTTTAAGTACTTGCTATAGGTTTAATATAAGTAGCCAACTTCACTGTTTTGGGGTTCAATCGGTATGGACAAAAAAAACAGAACAATCCGCAGAGAAATATCAAGACTGTTTCTGGTTATAGCAGTTGTTATTTCTGTAATCTTACTCTCCTATACATTTTCATTAATTAACAAGATTCTTGATGAACATACTGCCAAGGATATGCTTGCTGCTGCTCAGGCAAAAAGTGAAGCAGTGTCATCAAATCTTAAAAACGGAATATACCTGGTGAATCAAGTCTCCAGTGAATACGGTTTGCGCCGCAACCTGTTAGAAGCTATTTCTCCGGGTAATGATTATGAACGTTTCGGTTTTTCTAAAAGAAATATTGATAAGAATATTGAAGTGCTGCTTACATCATCAAGTGATTTGATATGGGTTGAAGTTTATGATCTTGACCGTGAACTGGTAGCCCGTGTAGGTAAAAAGGATGTCGATATAGTTGCTGAATTATATAACATGGGTGATCTGAAAAGTTATGCTGTTGGTGATTTTTATAAGGAGGGAGAGCTAATATATACCAATATCTTTATCCCTATCAAACATCCCAAGAATAATTTTGAGAAAATTGGCTATATAGCAGCTGGACTTCGCTGCCAATGTGAATTAAATGATTTCGAAAAATACACCATGTTTGGCAAAACCGGAGAGTTTATTGTTGCTCATAAACAGGAGAGTGGAATAGTAATATTAAGTAAATTACGTCACCAGGCCAAACAGAAAGAAGGTTACTTGGATTCAGTTGGTAATATCATAAAACCAGATAAAAAGGATATAGTTCACAGTGCTTTTAAAGGTGTCGGTGGTTCTTTGAACGGAATTGATTATCGGGGTAAAGAAGTCATTGGTTCATATATTTACTTACCGGAATTTGAACTTGCAATAATATCCAAAATAGATTGCAGAGAAGTATTTAAAGAAGTTGAATGGACTTTCGCTCAGATAGTCAGCATTTTGATTATAGCGCTAATAGTTGCCTATTATATAGTTTCTAAAAGGCTGGAACGTGCATTGTCTCCGATAATGGAACTTGAGCATGGTGCCAGAAGATTCTCGATGGGGGAACTGAATTATCGCATCCCCATATATGGCAACAACGAACTTAGCCGTTTGACTCGAGTCTTTAACGGCATGGCAGAGAAACTAGAGACGGTAACGTCTTCTAGAAATGAGTTGGATGATCAGATAGCCAAACAAAAAGAAGTTGAGCAGGAACTAAATGCAGAAAGGGCAAAACTAGAGGCTATATTTGAATCAAATAACGATAGTATTGTGGTATGGGATCAAGATTATCATCACATATATGTTAACCAAGCAGCCGCAAAGCAAGTAGGTTTGTCTAAGCGCAGCATGGTTGGTAAAACTATCTCTGAAGTTTTTCATGATACTCCAGATGTTGCTAAGTTTTGGATGGAGCGGGTTAAACAGGTATTTACTGATGGAGAGATTCTTGAATTTGAAGACGATTTTAACTATAAAGGCAAACAATTTTATGCCGAATCGACGATGTCACCAGTCGTAAATAAAGATGATGAGATTATTGCTATAGGCATGGTTCTTCGCGATATAACCAAGCGGAAACTTGCAGTGGAGGCTGCAAATGCATCTTGGCAAATGTTGCATCAGGTAATTGATAGTATTCCGGTAAGTGTATTCTGGAAGGATCTGGATGGTAAGTTCCTGGGTGCAAACATGAATCTGGTTAATTCTCTAGGGCTTGATTCACCCGAGGAGCTTTTAGGTAAAACTGATTATGATATAAGTTCTAAGGAATTTGCAGACGATTATAGAAGAGATGACCTTGAAGTTATAGAGAGTAAACAGTCAAAGATAAACTATGAAGAAAAATTTGTTGATGATAATGGTAATGAAATCACTATCAATACTTCCAAGGTTCCATTGGTTCGCGGCGATGGTTCGGTATATGGAGTTCTTGGCTGTTTTGTAGATGTTACAGAGCGTGCAAATTTTATCGACAAACTCCAAGAAGCACAGCGCAATGCAGATCTTGCTAATAAATCCAAAAGTGATTTTCTGGCATCTATGAGTCATGAAATCCGTACGCCAATAAATGCAATAACCGGTATGGCAGATGTATTGTTGCAAAGTGATATATCCACCAGCCAAAGCGAATATGTGAAGATTCTTAAGGCCGCTGGAGAGAATCTTTCTCACCTGGTTAACAACATTCTCGATTATTCCAAAATTGAGGCGGGGGAGCTTGAACTGAATAATGAGGAGTTTTCCCTTGGTGATGCACTAAATGATTCAGTAAACCTAGTTATGCTTAAGACGCATGAAAAGAATATTTTTCTTAAAATGAACGTTGATGAACAGGTTCAATTAAGGCTATATGGTGATTCGGGAAAATTAAAACAAATACTATTAAATCTGCTGAATAATGCAGCCAAATTTACCAATAGTGGAGGTATTGATTTGCATGTGTCTGAATGGGAACACCCAATACCTGGCAAATATATGTTGTTGTTTGAGGTGGTTGATACCGGTCATGGAATACCTGAAGATAAAATTGAAACCATCTTTGAAAGGTTTGTGCGGCTAGATGATGGTGAAAGTCAAGCTGGTGCAGGGTTGGGACTATCCATTTGTAAAGAGCTTGTTTCTGCTCTTGGGGGTGAAATTTGGGTAGAAAGTACAGTAGGGAAGGGAAGTAAATTTAGCTTTACTGCATCGTTTAAACCTATGGATGTTATGAAGGTGGAAAAGCATCAACTCGCTCAGAAACTTTCACTAAGGGGAACAGTTGCTAAAGTGTGTTGCAATAATCCTGCTATCTCAGATCAGATGATAAAAACCCTTGAACAATGGAATATCAAGGTTAAGCACACTACAGAAGCAACAGATAAATGCCTGGAAGAAGAGTGTGATTTTGTGATTCTTATGCCTGATGATTCGATGATAGATTGCATTCTCGAAAAATATCAAAAAGATGACCTCGCTCAGGTGGCAGGCAAGATAATTATTATTCCGCAAACCAAAGATACAGATCAGCATTATAAACTTAATAATCTTGGTTTGTCAGTGTTTTTAAAGCAGCCAATCGTAAGAAAAGAGCTCTATAAACATTTAGATGCAACATATCGAAAGCTAAATATTGATAAAAATTCAGAAGAGAAATCTAATGATAAGTTTTCTTGGTATGATCCAGCCAGAGTTCATGTGCTCATAGCTGATGATGATCCGATAACAAAAAAAGTTATGCGTCTGGCATTTGAAAACATGGGGTACAGAATAGATATAGCTAGCAATGGAAACCAAGTTTTAGAGTTCCTGCAGAAAGATATCTACGATATTATTTTTATGGACACTGATATGCCAGAAATGGACGGTAATGAAACAACCAGACAAATAAGAGAGCTGGAAAAAGATAGTGATACAAGGATACCGATTGTCGCAGTTACGGCAAAGGTGTTCGATGAAGACCGTAAGATGGCGTTTGATTCAGGGGTTGATTGGTTCCTGCCGAAACCAATTATTGTGGAGCAGATGGTGGAGGCGATAAATAAGTTGGTTAAGCTGTCTTAGTATTCAACACGATTACGCCCATTCTCCTTGGCTTGATATAATTTATTATCGGCCTTGGACACGCAAGCTCTGGAGCTATATCCGCTGTCGCAAATAGTACACCCAAGGCTGATGGTAATATTGATCTCATTTCCATCAATAACAATCGGAGTAGCTTCAATCCTGGACCGGACACGCTCTGCAAATTGGGCAGCACCGTTTATTTCGCAATCTGGAAGCACTACTACAAACTCTTCGCCACCATAGCGACAAACGACATCTGCCGAGCGTGCCAAGTCGTTGATAATATCAGCAACCTGCTTCAAAGCAATATTGCCTGCTTCGTGGCCATAGGTGTCATTAAAACTCTTAAAGTGGTCGATGTCAGCCATAACCAGGCTAATGGAATCATGTTTTTTATTGCGCCGATTATTTTTCCCAAGCATATTTGCCAGTACATTCTGAAAATAGCCAAAGTTATAGAGACCTGTCAGATAGTCATGAGTCGCGATTTGCTCAAGTTTTTTGACTTTAATATTCAGGCGCCGGTTCAGGTCTTCAATCTCTTCTTTTTGTTTTTCTGTTTCTTCATACATTCGCGTGTTTTCCATCGCAATCCCGAGGTATGAAGCCACAGCTTCGAGCATCTCTTTATCACTAAAATTCAGAGTGGTGATGTTGCAAATGGAACCAAGCCAGACAACACCAATCGCTCTTTCATTCTGCCTTATAGGGATAAAAACAGTGCTTTTTATTTCCTTAATCTGATTCAGCGCATTACGGTCATGTTCTGCCATTGGCAAAGAGATTATCTTGTCGATATCTGGAATATAGATCAGAGAATCATTCTCAAAGCTGGAAGACATCGCTCCGTCAGTTGACGAAAGGCTGCAAAGGTTGTGGTTAGCCCAAACCTTAAGCTGAGAAATCTTCTCATCATAGTCGGTGTTAATGGTTTTCCAGTGTTGGGGTATTAGAAAACCATCTACATTGGTAAATATTCCGCCAAAGTGAAAATAGTAGTGGGTAATCAGACGTGATAGAACAAGGTCAAATAATTCGGTAAAACAGCTGATTCCACCAATCTGATTGATCAGGCTTATTATCTGCTGATGCTTTCCACCGGATTCTTCAATTGTGTCGTTCTGGCGCACAAACACTTCATATTTATAACTGGAGTAAAGAAATGGTATGACGATTGTTAATATTTCATTTATCTCATCAATCTGTTCCTGAGAAAAAGAACCAGTGTGGGAAATAGCCTGAAAAGTACCAATTGCGTCGTGCTTAAAAAATAGCGGGAATACAACAAATTCAGATATCGACCAGGACTTGTAAACAGTGCTGATATGATCGTCATAACACTCGATATTGTCCTTATTCAGAAGGAGAATCTGTTCATCTCTTATCGCCTGAGAATCTGGAATATTTTTGTTTACATCTATGTGATAGCCAAGGATGGACTGCTCAAGAGCCTTAATATCATCTCTGAGGCTCATTGCCTCGACATTCAGGGTGTCTTCATGAAAATCCAAAAAATAAAAAACACAGCTTTCTATAGAAGTGTTATCAAGCAAGATACTAATTGCAGAGTCAAGGCCACGTTTAAAATCAATTTCACCGGCAAGCTGTTTATATATTATCTTATCTAAATCGTTAGTACTCATCTTGATAATTGCTGTGTCCATGGGCTTTTCTTATTATTTATCAATAATAATGCCCTTTTTGCTAAAAAAATCAAATGATAACATCACAAAAAAATATAGTTGCCTAGCATATGAAAAACATAAGATAAGCGCCAGTAAAATTTTCTATATTCACTAATTCAAATATTGAGACAGATTCAAAGTGATTTGTATTTCGAGTGTTTCTGTGGAATATTGCTGCTTAGTAAGATGCAGATCAAGAAAAAAAGTGGAAAAAAGGAGAAAAGATGAGCTATCAACAGTTAAAGCAGATCGTAGATGAAAAGGTAAAAGGTGGCGATCAGATTGCTGTTCAGGGTTGGGTGAGAACCAGAAGGGATTCCAAGGCAGGACTTTCATTTATAGCTTTGCACGATGGCTCTTGTTTCGATACCGTGCAGATAATAGCTCTAAATTCCATAGATAATTATGAAGAAGTGAAGCGCCTTACTGCAGGTTGTTCAGTTCAGGTGCAAGGTGCTATAAAAGAATCTGAAGGTGGTGGGCAGAAATACGAAATAGAGGCCGAGACAATTACAGTAATTGGATGGGTGGAAAACCCGGATACCTATCCTGTTTCTGCCAAGCGTCATACCCTGGAATATCTGCGCGAATATGCACATTTGCGTCCTAGAACAAATGTGATTGGTGCCGTTACCAGAGTCAGGCACTGTCTATCGCAAGCAATACATAATTTCTTCCATGAAAACGGCTTCTACTGGATCCACGCACCAATAATAACAGCAAGTGATTGTGAAGGGGCAGGGGAGATGTTTCGTGTCAGTACCCTAGATATGAATAATTTGCCGCGAAATGAAGCAGGTGTGATCGACTACAGCCAGGATTTTTTTGGAAAAGAATCATTCCTTACGGTTTCAGGTCAGTTAAATGTTGAAACATATTGCTGTGCGATGTCCAAAGTATATACCTTTGGTCCAACTTTCAGGGCAGAGAATTCAAACACCAGCCGTCACTTGTCGGAGTTCTGGATGATAGAGCCGGAAGTGGCATTTGCAGATCTGGACGATGTTGCCAAAATTGCTGAGCAAATGCTTAAGTACATCGTCAAAAGAGTGCTGGAGGAACGTAGGGATGATATGGAGTTCTTTGCGCAGCGTATTGATAAAGAGGCGATAAACAGGTTGGAAAAACTGCTGAATTCTGACTTTATCGAGATCAACTATTGTAAGGCTATAGAGATACTGGAACAGTCAGGAGAAAAATTTGAATTCCCGGTAAAGTGGGGTATCGACCTGCAATCTGAACATGAAAGATATTTGTGCGAAAAACACTTCGACGCTGCGGTAATCATCAAAAATTACCCACGTGATATCAAGGCCTTTTATATGCGACAAAATGATGATGGCAAAACCGTAGCCGCAATGGACGTAATCGCGCCGGGAATAGGAGAGATCATAGGCGGTAGCCAGCGTGAAGAAAGACTGGACAAGTTTGATGACAGACTTGACGAAATGGGGCTGAGCAAAGAAGACTATTGGTGGTATCGCGATTTAAGAAGGTACGGAACCGTGCCGCATGCTGGTTTTGGGCTTGGGTTTGAAAGGCTTATTTCATATGTTACTGGAATGAAGAATGTGCGCGATGTGATACCATTTCCGCGCACACCTGGTCATGCTCAATTTTAGTTTGTTTTCCCAATCATCATATTACGTGATTGCCCGACTCCTTTTTTGTAAAGGAGTGGGGCAATCTAGAAAAACCAACTAAATGTGACAATTTACACAAACTTGTCATGAGACAATGCTAAAAAGTGACAAAAAGGGTAAGTGACTTTAGTGTTATTGCGATAAATGGTAACCAGGACCGGACAAACGGCCTGATTTTAAGTAGTGTTATTGGCATATATATTGATTATCTATTAAATGCCAGGGTGTGCAATCTAAAGAAAATATGCAAGGTGGGGATTTAATGATGGATAACAAAAAACAAAAAAGAATTGAAAATATGAAGGCGAAAAAACTAGAAGCAGACTATCATCAAGCCTGCTGTTATCAATATGGGATCGACGGGGATGTTGATTACAATAAAGCCTTTGCCTTCTATCGTAAGTGCGCAATGCAGGGGTACGCTCCTGCGCAAAATGCTCTGGGTTTTATGTATCTTTCGGGTGAAGGTATAAATCGTGATGATACACTTGCGTTTAAATGGCTGAAATCAGCTGCAGATCAGGACTATGCTCCAGCCTTATTGAATATCAGCTATCTGTATATCGACGGTATTGGTACTGATATTGACGTGCAGAAGGGACTGAACTGCATCTATGCAGCCGCCAAAAAAGGTTGTGACGATGCCAGATTTACTCTTGAAAGCAGAATAGCTGAGTGTATGGGTATTGATGCAGCCTCAATATTTGGGAGTTAGTGCTTTTAGATGTTTTGCTCTTTTAAGTTTGAATACCCATTGCCAAAACATATAGTTTCATATCTTTCCATCTTGATTGAATTCGACCAATAATCATGAGGCAATCCTGCCTTCATTAGCAGATTTTGCAAAAACTCTTCTTGACCTGGCAGTTGTTCCCAAACCGAAGGTAAAAAAGTTCCTCTACTAAAACCATCGGATAATATCAGTCCATCAACGTTAGGCCTTATTTGCTCCAGCAAATCATCACGGCTGGTAAATGACATCAGTTCAGGCGGAGTTAGTATTGAAATATGGACTTCTAGCACCTCTAGTTCGTCATTTGTCAAAGCCGGGAATCTTGGGTCCCTGAATCCGGCTGAGTAGGCATTTTCAGCAACGTCAATTACCAATGGTTGATGAGCGATCAGTGATCCTATACAACCGCGTAGCTCTTTATTATTTGCGTGTTCTTTGTGTAAGGTTACAAATGTTGCACGGTTTTCAATTAAACTGTTATCGAACTCAGTTGTATCGATACGTAAAGCCTTCCCATTTTTTACTCCATTTTGCAGGGAATCACAGGCGATTTTCAGAAGCTGATCTTGCTGATCCTGAGAGTATTTTTGTTGTTTATTCAAAACAGTACGCTCCATATCCAACTACGCTATCTCTGGACCCAAAGGTGTCGCCTGAATTTTTTTCTTCCAACCTGGAAACGGTCCAGTTTCTTTGGCGGGCGACCTCAAGAATTACGTTTATAGAATGGCAACCACAGGCTTCTTTGCCACAAATTGGATTGTCATTCAAAGCAAGGATTTTTCCGCTGGTTATGACATCGAGCTCCTTTGCTTCATCGTATGTGTGAAAATGGCTTAAATCGGAGCTGATGACGGTGATGGTTTTTTCATCGTCAATTATCTCACTAAGCAGATTTGCGGCAGTTGCATAATCTATATCGCTGACTAAAACCGGGATAATTGAAAAATCATTTTTGGCAATTTTTTGCAGAAACGGCAATTGTGTTTCCAGACTGTGTTCCTGCATATGTGCAGCATCATTGAACTCGCAATCATGGCATGAATGCAATTTATTAACTGCTATGGTATCAACAGGAATGCTTCCAAGAGGGGTTCTGAATATGGTAGCCCTGCTCAAGGCCATGCCATAAAAAGGGACTCTGTGGGTAGGGCCAAGCAGAAGAACCCGGTTAAAATTAATGTTTTTCAATGTTGAGTAAGCACTCGCGGCTACACTGCCGGAATATATATATCCTGCATGAGGAGCTATAATTGCTTTAGGGCTAAATGAGCCGGTATCCTCATCTGCCTGCTGCAGCAGGCTTGAAACAAGAAGGTCTAGTTCTTTTTCTGTGGCAGGGTAAAAAGATCCTGCTACTGCTGGTTCTCTGGTTGTGGGCATAGTATCCATATCCATGATGAAATTTCTATAATATCGAAGTATAGTTTTAAAATGTGGCAAATTAAATAGGCTTGTTATTTAAAATTAGCTTGCCGAAAAGCACTAACAAGTTTGTTATTTAGCATTGCATTCGGTTAAAGTACATTTAAGCAAAATAAGGATATGAAAATGCAGGCAAAATATTGGCATACAAGGGATGATGGTAAAATTGAATGCGAGTTATGCCCTAGGCACTGTGTGTTAAAACCGGGGCAGAGAGGCTTTTGTTTTGTGCGGGAAAATATTGGCTCGCAGATGGTGTTGACTTCGTATGGAAAATCCACCGGATTTTGTATAGACCCTATCGAAAAAAAACCACTGAATCATTATTATCCAGGAAGCTCAGTGCTCTCATTTGGTACTGCAGGGTGTAATCTTGGTTGCAAGTTCTGCCAGAATTGGGATATAAGTAAATCGCATGAGATTATGATCCTTTCTGCCAAGGCTGAGCCGGAAGAGATTGCCCATGTTGCAAAAGGGTATAGGTGCAAAAGTGTTGCCTTTACCTACAATGATCCGGTTATTTTTCACGAATATGCAGTTGATACTGCAATTGCTTGCAGAGAAAATGATATCCATCCAGTCGCTGTTACCGCCGGATATATTATGCCTGAGCCTCGTAAAGAGTTTTTTGCAGCTATGGATGCTACAAATATCGACTTAAAAGGGTTCACTGAGGAGTTTTATAAGAATTTTACAAACTCCCATCTCAATAACGTTTTGGATACCCTGCAATATGTCAAACATGAAACCAATACCTGGTTGGAGATTACTACGCTGCTTATTCCGGGAGCAAACGATTCATTACAGGAGATTGAAAACATGTCTCAATGGATAGCGGAAAATCTTGGGGCTGATGTGCCGCTGCATTTTTCAGCATTTCACCCTGCATGGCATATGATGGATACGCCAAGAACACCACCAGAGACGTTGTTCAGAGCGCGTGATATTGCTATGAAAAATGGCATTAAATATGTTTATACCGGCAATATTATCGATACCCCTTCTGCAAGTACCTTTTGCTCAGGGTGTGGAGAGCTATTGATAGAGCGAAAGTCTTATACGATAGGAGAATGGAACCTTGCATCTGGCAGTAAATGTCCGAAGTGTGGCGACGGGCTTCCCGGGCATTTTGAGGATAATCCAGGAAAGTGGGGAAATAAGGCAGTACCGGTGAAGTTTTAATTAGTATCGGCATTTTTTTTTCATTAAGTAAGATAACTCGAACAAAAAAGGCCCCGTCAAGGAGCCTTTTTATTCTGCTTTTAACCGAGTTTATTTTACTGATTCAACAGACTCAACTTCCGGAACCATCTCTTTGAGTACACGCTCAACACCATTCTTCAGGGTTACATTTGCCATTGGGCAGCAGGAGCAAGCACCTTGCAGTCTTACCTTAACGATATTGCCATCGATTTCAACAAGCTCAATGTCACCACCATCTGCTTGAAGGCTTGGCCTGATTTTTTCAAGTGCTTCTTCAACTCTTTCTTTCATTGTCTGTTACCTAATAATAGTTGACTAATATAGTTGGGATTATATTGCAAAATAGATTAAAAGGCTATTCGGTTTTTCAATGTTGCTTATAAACCGATATTTATCTATTCTTGCATAAATTTTAAGCAGCATGGAGAAGGCTCATGGTAACAATCGGCACCCCATTATCGAGAACAGCTACAAAGGTGTTGATGCTTGGCTCCGGTGAGCTGGGTAAAGAGGTGGTAATCGAATTGCAGCGTCTTGGAGTTGAGGTGATAGCCGTTGACCGCTATGAAAACGCTCCGGCTATGCAAGTTGCGCATAAGTCATACGTTGTTTCTATGCTTGATGGTCAGGCAATCAGAGAGATAATTGAACAGGAGCAGCCAGCATATATAGTGCCTGAAATTGAAGCCATTGCCACGGATACTCTAGTTGCTTTGGAGCAGGAAGGGTTCAATGTGGTCCCAACTGCTCAAGCTGCAAAGTTAACCATGAACAGAGAAGGGATCAGGCGACTTGCGGCTGAAGATTTAGGGTTACAGACATCTCGTTATAAATTTGCTGCAACAAAAGACGAGTATTTAGCTGCGATTGATGAAATAGGCGTTCCATGTGTCGTTAAGCCTATAATGAGCTCTTCAGGAAAAGGGCAATCTCTGGTTAAATCAAATCAGGATGTCGAAAATGCATGGGAATATGCGCAGCAAGGAGGTAGAGCAGGCAAGGGTAAGGTTATCGTCGAGGGTTTTGTCGATTTTGATTATGAGATAACCTTGTTAACAGTTAGACATATTGCTGGTACATCATTTTGCGAGCCAATAGGGCATGTGCAGGAGTCAGGAGATTATCAGCAATCCTGGCAGCCTCAGCCAATGAGTGAAGCAGCACTTGCATCAGCAAAAGAAATGGCACACAAAGTAACCGAAAGTTTGGGGGGAAGGGGCATTTTTGGTGTGGAGTTTTTTGTAAAAGGCGATGATGTTTATTTCAGCGAGATATCTCCTCGACCACATGATACCGGTATGGTGACAATGATATCGCAGAATTTATCTGAGTTTGCCTTGCATGCCCGGGCAATTCTTGGTTTGCCGATTCCCTCAATCAGGGTTTATGCGCCTTCTGCATCCAGTGTGATCCTTGTCGAAGGAACAAGCAGTTGCCCGCAGTTTTCCAATTTACAAGAAGCGATTGCAGAACCTGATACCGATTTCAGGCTGTTTGGCAAACCGGAAATACCAGGAAAACGCAGAATGGGAGTAGTGCTTGCAAGTGATCAAACTATAGAAAAAGCCCTAGAAAAGGCCAAGCAAGGTTCTGCAAAAGTAGCAGTAAAGTTATAGCGAATATCAGAGTTGTCTGTTAATATTGCTCGAAAGTTAATCAGGCAATTAAATATCTGTGTTTAATGGCTGCGGCGGCATGATTTCCTTACAATTCCTGCTATTCTTAAGTGATAGTCTTATTTATTTAGTGCGGTAATGATTATTTATGATAAAAGTTCTATTGGTAGATGACCATCAACTGGTTAGATCTGGAATTAATAGAATACTTCAGGATGCTGAAGGGATAGATGTTGTCGGAGAGGCAAGTAGTGGTGAAGAAGCCATTTCTTTGACTCGCGAAGTAAAGCCAAATGTAGTTCTTATGGATGTAAGTATGCCTGGCATTGGCGGTATCGAAGCTACGCGAAAATTGCTTCGTGTTGATGAAAATCTAAAGATTATAGCACTAACGGTTTATGCTGATGAGCCTTATCCTACTAGCTTATTGGAGGCTGGAGCTTCAGGATATCTTACCAAGGGTTGTGAAGTTTCTGAGATTGTAAATGCAATCAACACTGTAACTCGCGGTGAGCGCTACCTTGGAAAAGATATTGCTCAACAAATGGCACTTTCCGCACTTCCAGGCGGTAAGAAAAACCCGTTCGATAAATTATCTCAACGTGAAGTTCAGGTTATGCTGATGATTACTCAGGGTAAAAAACTGCAGGATATATCAGACAAACTTTGCCTAAGCCCGAAAACAGTAAGTACCTATCGTTATCGTATCTACGAGAAACTGGATGTTGATAATGATGTAGAGCTTACTCATCTTGCCATCCGTCACGGTATGGTTGATAACATCCAGTAGTCTTGGCTTTTGTTTGATTCCAAGGATTTTCTGAATAGAGTTACCGAACTGCCTGGCGTGTATCAGATGCTTGATGAGCAGGGCGATGTGATCTATGTCGGTAAGGCAAGAAATCTAAAAAAACGACTATCTAGCTATTTCACCAGATCTGTACTACCAATTAAAACCCAGTCTCTTGTTTCCAATATCGCAGATATAAATGTCATAACAACTAATACAGAAAATGAAGCCTTGATTCTGGAAAATCGTCTGATTAAGGAATATAAACCTAGGTATAATATTTTATTGCGTGATGATAAGAGTTACCCTTATATTCATCTGACCGCGCATGAATACCCAAGGCTGGTTTACCACAGGGGCGCAAAAAAAGGTGGTGGTAAATTTTTTGGCCCATTTTCAAGCCCCAAGGCTGTATCTGAAACCCTTAGACATTTGCAACGCATTTTTAAAATTCGTCAATGTGCTGATTCTTATTTTTCCAATAGATCAAGACCTTGTCTTCAGCACCAGATAAATCGCTGCAGTGCTCCTTGCGTTAAAATTATTTCCCATGAAAAATATATGCAGAGCATAAACAATGCTGTTTTATTCCTAGAAGGAAAAAGCACTTACCTGATCGATAAGTTGGTGCATGAGATGGAGCAACAATCCAAGGGTTTAGCCTTTGAAAGTGCTGCGCAAACGCGGGATATGATCTCAGAACTAAGGCATGTTTTGGAAAAACAGGCAGTTGAAGGCGAGAAAGGGGATCTTGATATAGTTGCCCTTGCCAGAGGCTCTGGGATTACTGTGCTGCAGGTGTTTTTTATTCGCAATGGGCAAAATCAGGGAACGGCATCATTTACCCCAAAGGTTCCTGTTGATACCGAAAACTCAGAGCTTATCGGATCATTTATTTCTCAATACTATCAAGATAAGACTATACCTAATCAGATCATAGTGTCACAGCTGCCAGAAGATAGAGAGTTATTGGAATCTGCCTTATCAGAAGCAAAAGGCAAAGAGGTGAATGTGGTAAGCAACGTTCGCGGAACCAAGCGAGAGTGGCTGGATTTGGCTAAAAAAAATGCTGAAAATACTCTTGGCAGCCATATAAACAGCAAGGCAAATATACATGCAAGATATCAATCGCTGGTTGAGACTTTAGAGCTTGAAAAACTGCCATCCAGAATAGAGTGTTTTGATATTTCTCATACTATGGGGGAGGCAACGGTTGCATCTTGTGTGGTATTCAATAGTGAAGGGCCATTAAACAGCGCATATCGGCGCTTTAATATAACAGATATTACTGCTGGGGATGACTATGCAGCCATGGAACAGGCGATACGGCGCAGATATTCGCGTGTGATAAAAGAAAGTGGCATGCTGCCAGATATTCTCCTAATTGATGGTGGGAAAGGTCAGCTTAGCAGAGCTTTAAAGGTGGTTGAAGAACTTAAACTACACGAGATTTTGATTGTAGGTATTGCCAAAGGAGAGGGGCGCAAGCCGGGGCTGGAAAAGATAATTATTCCCGGTAAAAACAAGGAATTTATGTTACCATCAGCATCAATGGCTCTTCATATATTGCAGCATGTACGGGATGAAGCGCACAGATTCGCCCTAGCCGGGCATAGAGGTAAGATAGGCAGGAAGAAGTCACGCTCAGTTTTGGAAGATATCCCCGGGCTAGGCCCAAAAAGACGCCAGCTATTATTAAAACAGTTCGGTGGAATGCAGGGTTTATCCAAAGCCGGAGTTGCGGATATACAAAAGATAAAAGGGATAAGTAAGGCAATGGCTCAGGAAGTTTATGCAATGTTTCATAGTGAGGTGAAATAATGCATTGGAATATTCCCAATATTTTAACAACTACAAGAATAGTTCTTATTCCGTTTTTGATGATAAGTTTTCTTGCACTGCCCGCACCCTGGTCAAACTGGATTAGTTTTGCAATCTTTTGGATTGCTGCAGTTACCGATTGGCTTGACGGATACCTAGCGCGAAAATTAAATCAGGCCTCAGCTTTTGGTGCATTTTTGGATCCTGTTGCGGATAAATTGATGGTGGCTGTTGCTCTGATTTGTATTTTGATACAAACTCCAACTGCCTATTTTGCCATTCCAGTTGCAATAATAATCGGTAGGGAAATAACAATTTCTGCTCTTAGAGAATGGATGGCAGAACTCGGAAAGAGAAATAAGGTGGCAGTTTCTATTTTGGGGAAAGTTAAAACTGTCGTGCAGATGCTGTCGATAATGTTCTTGCTCTTTAATTACCAGTTCTTTTTCTTAACTAAGGAGCATGTGTATTCTATTGGTATCGCCCTTTTATATATTGCCGCAATACTTACAATATTATCTATGTTTTCATATTTAAAGGCAGCTTTTACATCTGAAGAAAATAAAAGCGATATGCAGGCAGAATTCGAATAGCCGGAAAGATTCCTATTAAACAATTAGTTGTAATGGTTTTGTAACTTTTTGGGTTTTCTTTAGTTAAAAATAATAAAATAAAGCTCTTGAAAAGCTTGACACCAAAACGATTCTGACTAAAATACTCGCATGAATTGACGCGGGAATAGCTCAGTTGATAGAGCACAACCTTGCCAAGGTTGGGCTCGCGACTTCGAGTCTCGTTTCCCGCTCCAAGAATTTTTGAGGCCCTGGCTAA
>QZLE01000191.1 GCA_004796365.1 Gammaproteobacteria bacterium
CATAATCCGCACCAATTGGCACGGGTGATCTTTATCTAAAGATTGCTGATACATTCCAGTTTCCGCTTGCTGCAACTTAGGCAAAGAACTATCTCGAATAAGACCCAAAATCAAACCGCATGCAGACTTTATCAGCTTGAATTTACCTAGCCATACATTAATCTGCTTAAACCTGGTTTCAGGATCCTGCTCCAGCCAGTAGTGATATCCTGGCATATCAAAGTCACAAGTTCCGCCTGGAATGCCTGAGCGCTGAATCACTCCCATCAAAAACTCGTCGTTTTTCAATTCAGCGGCAATTTGTCCTTGAGAGCTATGCAGCTGTGCCGACAACCCCTGCAAATTTTGCAAAAATGCTTGCAAAGCCTCAGTATCAACCCCTGGAGTTTCCTGCAAATTCAACATTGTGGCAATATGGCGATCCAGCTCTTTAAGAATCTCCGACTTAAGATCCCCGCGCTCTACTATTCCTATTAGTTCACCAATGGCTAACAGGATATGGTGAGTATTAAGTTTCGTATCTTCCTGCAAAAGCTGATCAATCTGTTTGAATATAAACTCTAATCTCATCAACACCCGAATTCTTTCATTCAATGGGTGTTCATATGTAATCCATTGCTGTGTCACAAATTATTCCTTCATAAAATACTAAAAACTATTACGATCACTTACTACGTTTTTAGTTATTTTTGTATAGCTCAAAACCTTACAGAACTCTTCACTCCAAACTTGATTGGGATCTCGATAAAAACGCACGGTTTAGCTATTTTTGGCCAATTGCGTATATATAAGATGTAGATTGTGAACTTCTTTGCGCAACTTCTCAAGCCCTGAATCATTAATAATTACATCATCAGCGATTCCCAAAAGCTGATCGCGACTCGCCTGAGTTGCCATTATTGCCTTTGCCTGCTCAATTGTCTCACAATCCCTAGCCAGCAAACGTTGTAGCTGTAACTGTTCATCAACATCCACAATCAAAATTCGATCAACCCACTCGCGCATCGGACTATTAAATAACAGAGGAACAACAAGCAAGCAGTAACAGTCTGATGCTGACTGTATAAGCTCTTTTGCTCGATTTTGAATAAGGGGGTGGGTAATGGATTCTAATTTCTGCAAATCAGCCTTATCCGCAAAAACAATCTCACGCAGTTTTCTACGATTTAAAGATCCATCTTGCAATAAAACCGAATTACCAAAGGCAGCGACAATCTGCGCTAAACCTTCACTACTAGGCTCAACAACTTCACGAGCAATTATATCAGTGTCTATAACATCAACACCAAGCTCAGCAAATGTATCGGAAACTACGGTTTTACCACTGGCGATACCACCAGAAAGGGCTATTTTGAGCATTCTTTTGCTTCGACAATCACTTCAGACAAATTATTTATTAACTCAGGCAGAGCAGCCCGAATTGTCTCCCAGACAATTTCCAGATTAATATCAAAATACCCATGAGCAATACGATTACGCATTCCTCGCATATTTCTCCATGGTATTTGGGAGTTCGAATCAGAAAAGCCAGAATAATTATCCATTACTTTTGTTGAAGCCTCACCTAGAATAATAAGGCTCATAATCACTGCTTGTTGTGTACGCTTATCTGCCAGAAACTCTTCCTTTTCCAACCCTTCAATAAAATCACACGCATCACTCGCCGCTTGCAGCATATGTTCAAGATAATCTTCAAGGCGATTTTCAATCATATGGGCTTTGCTTGTGCAATCACTTTATCCCTAAACTTCGCAGGCAAGTCACCCGGGGTAAGCAAATCAACACGCACCCCGAGCATCTCTTCAAGTTCAACCTGCAACCCACCCAAATCAAACAGAGTTGTTCCTGGCAAAGCATCAACCAGCAGATCTAAGTCACTATCATCAGAGTCAGATCCATCTAAAACAGATCCAAAAATTCTCGGGTTCTTAACATGAAACCGCAAGACTGCCTCAATTATCTTAGATCTATTTGCATTTTGTAATGCTTGGGAAGGTCTCATTATCTCGCCTTAATGCTTTGTATTATTAATACTTTTATTTTAGCACACTTAATAAGCAAGCATAGTTGTAATCAACTAGCAAAAGCCCCGGCACCAAGGTATGCTGTTAAGATCTTATCTCCCCACAAAAAAGCAATAAAGCCAGCTGCTGCCAAATAAGGCCCAAATGGAATTGGAATATTTTTATCGCGGCCTAGTGCAATAACCATTGTGATGCCAACTATTGCTCCTACAAAAGATGAAAACAAAATAATAACTGGCAACATCTTCCAACCCATCCAAGCACCAAGAGCCGCTAGGAGCTTAAAATCGCCATATCCCATACCTTCCTTACCAGTAAGGATCTTAAACCCATGATAAACAACCCAAAGTGATAAATAGCCAAAAACTGCACCAAAAATTGAAGCTTTCAAGTCTACATCAAATACACCATACATGCTCAGCAACACACCAGCCCAAATAAGCGGCTGGGTAATTGAGTCCGGAAGCAAGCAGGTATCAAAATCAATCATGGTTAACGCAATCAAGCACCATGTCAAAAACAGGCCTGCTAATGTTGCCCAGGTCACCCCAAAATAGACAGCAACTAGCATTGAAAGCACTGCGGTAACAAACTCTATTATTGGATATCTGACTGAAATTTTAGCCTTGCACTCAGAGCATTTACCCCCAAGAAACAGATAACTGACCACCGGAATGTTCTCCAAAGCGGTTATTTGGTGGCCACACTTAGGGCAACGAGAACGAGGAACAACCAGGTTAAACTTTTGTTCAGCCTGTTTTTGCTCATCCTCTGTTAATTCCTGTTCCAGAATCTCTTTGGCATTAACTAAAAATTCACGCTGCATGATAATCGGCAGTCTATGAATCACAACATTCAAAAAACTACCTACCAAAAGACCAACCACGAATACCAGAATAAAAAATGCAGCAGGAGTCTGCTGCATAAATATAATTAGATTTTCCAACATTTCTTCCTATCTTATAATTGCCTGACCTGAACAGGCAATCCAGTAAACACTAGCCTACAACCTGACCAAGCTGGAAGATCGGCAAGTACATCGCAATAACCAAGCCACCAACAAGCAC
>QZLE01000102.1 GCA_004796365.1 Gammaproteobacteria bacterium
GATGTTTGCTGAATATAAGGCAGCATATCCAGAGTTAGCGCAAGAATTTGAAAGAAGAATGGCAGGTGATCTTCCTGCAGACTTCACTGCTAAGGCAGAAGAATTTGTTGCTGCAACTCAGGAAAAAGGCGAAAGCCTTGCAAGTCGTGCTTCTTCACAAAAGGCAATCGAGTTTGCTGGCCCACTACTACCAGAATTACTAGGCGGTTCTGCTGACCTATCTCCTTCAAATAATACCGAGTGGTCAGGCACTGTAGATATAACCCCTGAGAGTGCTGCAGGTAACTACATGCGCTATGGTGTGCGTGAATTTGCAATGTCGGCGATTATGAACGGCATGGTGCTGCACGGTGGCTTTATTCCATATGCAGGCACCTTCTTGGTATTCTCTGATTATGCGCGTAACGCACTGCGCATGTCTGCACTTATGAAGCTGCGTTGTATCTATGTATACACTCACGATTCTATCGGCTTGGGTGAAGATGGCCCTACCCATCAACCAGTTGAGCATGTTAACTCACTACGTTTGATGCCAAATATGAATCTATGGCGCCCATGCGATGCAGTTGAATCTGCTGCTGCATGGAAATATGCTATTGAAAATGCGGATGGGCCATCAAGCCTGATTTTTACCCGCCAGAAGATTCCGCACCAGCAGCGTACAGCAGAGCAGTTGGCGAATATTGAAAAAGGTGGCTATGTATTGCGTGAGGCCAAAAATGGCAATCCTGATGCAATCATTATAGCAACTGGTTCAGAGGTTGGTTTGGCAATGGACGCTGCTGATGTACTGGAAAGCGATGGCGTCAATGTAAGGGTGGTTTCAATGCCATCAATGGATATCTTTGATAAGCAGAAAAAGGCGTATCAAGAGAGCGTACTACCAGCAAATGTAACCACCAGAGTTTCAGTAGAAGCGGGAACCACGGCGTGCTGGGGTAAGTATTTAGGACTGCAGGGTAAGGCAGTTGGCATGGATTGCTTTGGCGAGTCTGCTCCGGCAGGTGAGCTGTTTAAGCACTTTGGATTCACAGTTGAAAACGTGGTCAACTCTGTCAAAGAAGTGTTGGGTTAATCGTAAGATTTAGATTTAGAAAAGTAATTAACGGCAGATTTGGAGTAAAAAAAGATGGCGATAAAAGTTGGTATTAACGGCTACGGACGTATTGGTAGAAATGTATTGCGTGCACTATTTGAAGCAAACCGCACAGATGAGGTTCAGATCGTTGCGATCAATGATCTTGGTGATGTAAACACAAATGCGCACTTGACCAAATACGATACAGCACATGGACGTTTCGCCAGCGAGGTAACTGTTGAAGGTGAGTTCCTGGTAGTTGACGGCCAGAAGATCAAGGTTCTCTCAGAACGTGATCCGGCAAAACTGCCATGGGGTGATTTAGGTGTAGACGTTGTTTATGAGTGCACCGGCCTTTTTACCAGCAAAGAGAAGGCATCTGCCCACCTGCAAGGTGGTGCCAAGAAAGTGATTATCTCAGCACCGGGCGGCAAAGATGTAGATGCAACAGTTGTATTTGGTGTTAATAACGATGTGCTAAAGGCAACGGATACTGTTATTTCCAATGCGTCATGCACCACTAACTGTCTGGCTCCACTGGTTAAGCCGCTTACTGAAACAGTTGGTGTTGAAACAGGTCTGATGACCACTATTCACGCTTATACCAATGATCAGGTTCTAACCGATGTTTACCACTCTGATCTGCGTCGTGCGCGTTCAGCAACATCTTCACAGATACCAACCAAGACCGGTGCAGCAGCAGCTGTTGGCCTGGTTCTGCCAGAACTGAATGGCAAGCTGGATGGATTTGCGATGCGTGTTCCGACTATCAACGTATCTTGTGTTGATCTAAGCTTTGTTGCCTCACGTGAGACATCTGTTGAAGAGATCAACTCAATCCTAAAGGGCGCTGCAGAAGGAGATCTGAAAGGAGTGCTTGCATATAACGATGAGCCTCTGGTTTCAGTCGACTTCAACCACAATCCGGCATCTTCAATTTTTGATGCTTCTTTAACTAAAGTGTCAGGAAAGCTTGTTAAGGTATTGTCGTGGTATGACAACGAGTGGGGTTTCTCGAACAGGATGCTGGATACCACAATTGCCCTAATGAATGCAAAATAGTTGAATGCAAAGTAAGTAAACACAAAAAAGCAGTTTTGCAGTAATAGATGTTAAAGCCCAAGGACGGACTTTTTCAGGAAAAATGAAAATAGAGGTTTAGTACCATGACCGTCATTAGAATGACCGACCTTAACTTGAACAGTAAGCGCGTACTTATCAGAGAAGACCTGAATGTACCTTTAAAGGACGGAGAGATTACCGACGACACTCGTATCTTCAGTGCTCTGTTTACAATCCAGTTAGCGATTCGCGGTGGTGCCAAAGTGATCCTTATGTCCCACCTGGGCAGACCAACCGAAGGGGTGTTTGAAGAGAAATACTCACTGGAACCAGTTGCTGACAGGCTATCAGCATTGTTACGTCAGCCGGTACGCCTGATCCGTGATTGGGAAGACGGGTTCGATATGGCAGAGGGTGAGGTTGTCCTGCTGGAAAATATTCGTTTCAATGTCGGTGAAAAGAAAAACGATGACGAACTATCGCGCAAGATGGCTGCACTTTGTGACATCTACGTGATGGATGCATTCGGTACAGCGCACAGAGCGCAGGCATCAACCCATGGTGTTGCCAAATATGCACCGATTGCCAGTGCTGGACCACTTCTGGTGTCTGAGCTGGAAAAATTGGGTAAGGCATTGAAAGATCCTGCACGCCCGTTTGTCGCAATCGTTGGTGGCTCCAAGGTTTCAACCAAACTCGGTGTGCTTGAAGCGCTGTCCAAGGTAGTGGATCATCTTATAGTTGGCGGTGGTATAGCTAATACTTTTATTGCAGCAGCAGGGCACAAGATCGGTAACTCGCTTTTTGAACCTGAATTTGTTGATGAGGCAACAAGGCTGATTGAGATGGCGCATTCTTCTGGCGGCGAGATCGAGGTTCCTGTAGATGTGGTTGTTTCCAAAGAAAGTGACTTCTCGAAACTGGATGGTGCAGAAGCGACGGTAAAGTCACTAGAAGACGTTGAAGACGACGATGTAATCTATGATATTGGACCGAAGTCGAGCGAAAAACTATCGCAGATCATCAAAAGCGCCAATGTTATCGTCTGGAATGGTCCGGTAGGTGTATTCGAGTACGATCAGTTTGGTGAAGGTACCAAGGTGATTGGTGATGCAGTAGCTGAAAGCTCAGCATACTCAATTGCTGGTGGTGGTGACACCTTAGCCGCAATTGTTAAGTACAAACTTGGAAGAAAGATCTCTTACGTAACTACTGGTGGTGGTGCGCTTCTTGAGTTCCTGGAAGGGAAAAAGCTGGTAGCGCTTGCGGTTCTGGAAGAGCGAGCACAGCAGCTAGGAAAGTTTGCTCAGCAGCTTGAAGAAAGATCGCGTGATTTGGATGAGCGTGAAAAGCAGATCGAGAATCGTGCCAAGCAGTTGGATAACCGTGAGGAATCACTGAAGCGCCGTGAGGCTATGGTGGATATGAGGGCGCAGCAGATAGAAGCCAGAGCTTTCAAACCAGTTTACTAGTTAAAAACTACTGCGCTTGCTACGTTTTTTGCACTTCAAATTCATTTTACAATAAAAAAGGCAGCATAAAACTGCCTTTTTTGCGTAAATTCAAAGCTGAGTTATTTGGTCAAACGCTCTTGCGCTTCTTTGTATTTATCAGCAGTAATTTTAACAACTTCTGTTGGAAGTTCGGGACCAGGATCGGTTTTGTCCCAGTCTTCCAGTGTCTCAAGATAATCACGGATATACTGTTTGTCGAAGCTGGGAGGGCTTATGCCAACCTCATACTGGTCTGCAGGCCAGAAACGTGATGAATCCGGGGTAAGCACCTCATCGATCAGAAGCAGGTTGTCATCGTCATCCAGACCAAATTCAAACTTGGTATCGGCGATAATAATCCCTTTTTCCAAAGCAAATTTAGCTGCCTTGGTGTAAAGATCCAAACTGATAGTCTTGATCTTTTCCGCTAGCTCCTCACCGATGATCTCAACCATTTTTTCGTATGAAATATTCTCGTCGTGGTCGCCAACATCTGCTTTGGTGGAAGGGGTGAAGATAGCTTCAGGTAGTTTGTCAGCCTGTTGTAGGCCTTGAGGAAGCTCGATGCCACAAACTTTGCCGCTTTTTTTATAATCTTTCCAACCAGAGCCGATAATATAGCCGCGAACGATCGCTTCAATAGGCAAAGGCTTTAGTTTTTTCACGACGATAGCACGACCCTTTACTTGGTCAAACTCTTCTTTGTTCGGAAGAACCTCTTCAAGGGTTAGGTCGGTAGCTAGGTGGTTATCAATCTGACCTTTGGTCTTGGTAAACCAGAAGTTAGAAACAGCAGTCAGGATTGCGCCTTTCTCATCAATAGGTGTAGGTAGGATAACATCGAACGCGGAGATGCGGTCGGTGGTAACAATTAGCATGTGTTTGTCATCAATGTCATAGATGTCGCGAACCTTGCCTTTGTGGATAAGTTTAAGGCTTTTTATAGATGATTCATGCAGTGCGCTCATGTTTCTAGCTCCGATTGTATCTTGCTCAAATTCTTTAAGGCCGGCTATAATGCCTGCAAAACCAAATAGATGCAATAATTATCTACTATGAATTTTTAAATTTTTTAACTGTATAAAGTTGGCGTTAATCTTGTTTTTTGTTTAAGCCGAGAGTAGACTTGCAAACTGATAGCCAGGATATTTCCCCCATAGATATTCTGGTTTTAACTTGGGCCAGGCGTCCCCCGCCTGGCTTTCTTTTTTTATGCCCATAACACTTAAAAATCGTTTATGTCATTGCATTTTTGTGCAATATATCAACAGGGTTATAAAAAGCACGATTTTTTCATAGAATTTTAGAAAATGCCGCTTAATAAAATAGTGTATTGAAATCAATCACTTGTAGTGTTGTGCGATATTTGTATAGTTTTGTCCATATGGAAAAGTTTACATATCTTGCTAAAATGAATGGCGGTCATTAAAAAGTGTGAACTAGTTCACAGATTGAGTTTGATAAGAATATTATTATTCACTTGTCCATTTAGGTTGAAGGATTTCCCCCATAGGTGCTTCGACGATTATTCAGGCCAGGGGTCCCCCGCTTGGCCTTTTTTTTGTTTTAATCCATTGCGCTTGCTTTCTCATTATTGCGAAAAATCAGAGTTTATGATGCTGTAATGCCTCTGCATCAGCCGATGCTTATTTGCGTTCATGAATATGTAACTTTAAGTGTGCAAATGTGACTCTTGTCACGGAATTAATGTCTAACGATATGTATTATGCACTTGTCCATTTAGTTGAGGCATTTCCCCCATAGGTGCCTTGACAGTACTTTTAAGGCCAAGCGTCCCCCGCTCGGCCTTTTTTTTATTTAGCTATTGCGCTTGCTTTTTCGTTGTGATTTACGCAATTTATTTACTACTTTGTTTCTATCGAATAGCTTTTCGGTTTATTCCTCTTCCGGCATATCTTCCAGTGAAAGTGAGATGCCGGAGCTGGTGGTGTGGGTTTTCACCTCTTCTTTTTTCTCGATTGGTTTATCTTCGCTGCCTTCTGAGCCTTTTGCTTCAGCCTCTTCGCTCTCGTCAGCCTTTTCCTGTAGGCTCACTTTCAGGCGTAGATTGTTGGCGGAATCTGCATTTTTTAGCGCTTCTTCAAGGCCGATCCTGCCTTCGTTGTAAAGCTCTAGCAATGCGCCGTCGAACGTCTGCATTCCAAGGTTTTTGGAGCGTTCCATAATGTCTTTTAACTCATGAACATCTCCGCGTTTGATTAGATCGCAAACCATAGGGGTGCCGATCAGGATTTCAATGGCAGCTGCGCGCTTATTATCAACAGTTGGCACCAGACGCTGGGAAATAAAGGCGCGCAGGTTGAGGGAAAGATCAAGCAGGATCTGCTTATGGCGATCTTCAGGAAAGAAATTGATTATGCGGTCGATGGCCTGGTTGGCGTTGTTTGCATGCAGTGTGGATAGACATAAGTGTCCGGTTTCAGCAAACGCGAGAGCATGCTCCATGGTTTGGGCGTCACGAATCTCGCCTATTAGGATAACGTCAGGTGCTTGACGCAAGGTGTTTTTTAGGGCGTCTTCGTAGCAATCGGTATCAACGCCAACCTCGCGCTGATTTACAATAGATTTTTTATGACGATGTACAAATTCAATTGGATCTTCCACGGTAATAATATGTCCGGCACTGTTTTGATTGCGGTAATCAATTAAGGAAGCCAGAGAGGTAGACTTGCCGGAGCCGGTAGCGCCAACGAACAGGATAAGCCCGCGTTTGGACATCACCAGGTCCTTTAGGATTGATGGCAGTAACAGGCTTTCCATATTGGGGATTTCGGTTTTGATACTGCGGATAACCATCGAGATCTGACTACGCTGTTTAAAGATATTCACACGAAAACGGCCGACATCTTCAACAGATAGAGCAAGGTTCATTTCTGGCTTGTTCGAAAAATCACGGATCTGGTCATCATCCATAATATCGTAGGCGATTTCTTTAACCTGCTCTGGAGAAAGAGGTTCCTTGGACAGTGCTTTGAGCTTGCCATGAAACTTTGCAGCAGGTGGTGCAGCAACTGTGATGTAAAGGTCAGAGGCGTCATGTTGTACCATGGTTTTAAGGTAGTCGTGTAGTTTCATAGCGTATGCCTGATTATTTAAAGGGGTCAGTTAAAATTTAGGTGAGATAGGCAGTATTTCAACAATAATTAGAAATTAGCCGGGGAAATACCTGAATCGTGGAATAGTATTAAGTGTTGGTGTGAAATAGTAAGGCTAACGTCTGGAAAGCAGGTCCTGCCAGCGTAACATCTCTTCCGGTGAGATTGTGCCTTGTTGCATTTTGCGTTCCAAAAGGGTTATTTCTTGCGAGGTAAGTGCGGTATTAAGCTGTGCGATCACGCCTTTGAACTCATCGTCAATTCCGGTTTCAGGAACCATGTGATTATAGGAGGCGAGTTTGGCAATAGAAGGGCCGTATTCGCTATTGCGCCAGTGCTCCAATATCAGCCCCATATGTGCATCTGGTTTAGAGTGGATAAAGCGGATAATTTCAACTAATAGATCGGCACCTGCCATCTCCAGGTGCAGGTAAGGTTCTGGGTCGGTAATAGATGCGGCAAGTTGCGGTTTGTGCAGCAGAAAAGCGATCGCTGACCTGATGGGTGTGCGTTGCTGATCTGAAGGTAATGGCTTCGACGGTTTTTTGGGGGAATGAGCAGCGGTTCCAGATCCAAAAATCAGCTGTTTTAGCTTGGCTGCATCACCGAGTTTTAGATGAGTAATTTTGCTAAGTTCATCCAGTAACAGCTCGCGATAACTGCCTTCCGGTATCTTTTGCAGCAGAGGTTTTGTCTTCTCTAAAAAACGGGAGCGACCATCGATGGTGCCAATGTCGCAATTGTTGAGAATAGTCTGAAACATAAACTGTGACAGTGGCTGCGCTTGAGCAATATGTGTCTTGAATTGTTCGGTGCCGATGCGACGCACCATGGTATCAGGGTCATCACCTTCATCTACAAACAGGAATTTTGCCTGCCGGCCCCTTTGAAGTGATTCAAGTGTGTTTTCCAACGCACGCCAGGCTGCTGATCTTCCAGCCGTATCGCCATCAAAACAGAAGATGATTTCTTCGGTATGTTTGTATAGCCGCTCGATATGGTCAACGGAGGTGGCTGTGCCCAGGGTGGCAACGGCGTTATTAATATCAAACTGGGCTAGGGCAACAACATCCATATAGCCCTCAACCACAAGAATATTAGAAGGGTTGCGGTTGTGCTGCAATATTTCGTAAAGTCCATAAAGCTCACGCCCTTTGTGAAAGATCGGGGTCTCAGGTGAATTGAGGTACTTTGGTAGCTCGTCATTTAGAACACGGCCACCAAAGGCGATATTGCGCCCACGTCGATCACGAATTGGAAACATCAGGCGCTCGCGAAAGCGGTCATAACTGCCGCCGTTATCCTTAGCAATCGCCATGCCGCATTCTATTAGTTCCTTTTGTTGTTCTGGAAGCTGTTTACAGATATTGTTCCAGCCAGGAGGTGCATAACCAATGGCGAAGCGGGCCGCGATTTCACCGGAAACGCCTCGGCCTTTCAGGTAATGCACGGCCGGGTTATGCTCACCATCGCTACGAAGTGATTGCTGGAAAAATTTGCTGCAAAATCCCATGATCTCGTAAAGATCGACGCTGACCTTTTTTCGTGGATTATCCTTACCATGCTCCCGAACTGGCATTTCCAAACCAACTGATTTGGCAAGTTCTTCAATTGCCTCGGGGAACTCCATATTGTCATACTCCATTAGAAACTTGATTGCAGAGCCGGAAACGCCGCAGCCAAAACATTTATAGATCTGTTTGCTGGGACTTACTACAAATGATGGGGTCTTTTCATTATGGAACGGGCAGCAGGCCTGATAATTCTGCCCAGCCTTTTTTAGTTGCACACGAGTACCGATTACATCAACAATATCGATGCGAGATATTAACTGATCAATAAATTGATCCGGTATTCTTCCTGCCATTATTGGTGAATATCCTCAACTACTTTGGTTAAGCCGGTGTCCAGTATGGTAACAAGCTTATCCATCTGTGGGGTAATATAAATTCTTTTATCGCTGCTGATGAGCATTATCTTGGTGATATCCATCGATTTGGCAGTTTGTTTCCAATTATTCAAGCCGGCTACCATCAGGGCAGTTGCAGCAGCGTCTGCTAGTATTCCAGAGTCATGAATGACTGTGGCTGATGCAATCTCTACAGAAGGGTAGCCTGTGTTTGGATCGATAATATGATGAAAGCGGGTGCCATCTTTTTCAAAGTAGCGCTCATAGTTTCCTGAGGTAAAGATATTGGTTCTTTCATTAGTGCTGATTGCAGCAATAGCTCCATTGTAAAACGGATTGCGAATTCCAATCTTCCATGGAAAATTATTCTTGCTGCCAATGGCAGAAAGGTCACCACCTGCATTTACAATAGCATTGTTGATTCCCAGGTTTTGCAACATTTCGATCGCTTTGTCAGTGGCATAACCTTTAGCAAAACCACCGAAATCAAGTCGCACTAGGTCGTTACTGCTAACCGCCATGTTCTGGTCTATGGTTATCTCGGAGATGGATGGACGTTTGCTGAGAATCTGCTTGATATCTGAGTCTTTGGGGATTGAGGTGTGGATATTCGCGGCCTGATCAAACTTCCATAGTTTGACTAGAGAACCAACTGCAGGATCAAAAAGGCCGCTGGAAAGTTTATGAAAGCGTTGTCCTTCGGTGATCATCAAATGTAATAGCGGTGATAGCTGATGCGGTTGTGATTTGGAAATCGCGGCATTAAGCGAGTGTAGCTCGCTGGGGTTCCATGGGTGCAGTTGGTTGTTTAGAGTGCGAAACTCATCGCGTATTGTTTTAAACCCTGTTTGCGCTAGCTTCTCGTCATCGGTATAGATAGATATGGTTATATTGGTGCCGAAGGTAAAGAAGCTATCGTTGAATAGTTGCGGCTCAGGCTTGGAGCAGGAGGTCAGAAACAAGATGAACAGCAGGGAGGTGAAGATATGTTTCAGCACTTAACCAACCCTTCTATTACATCAAATAGTTTGCCGCAAATATTGATTCCAAAGATAGAATCCAGCTCGCGTGCACAGGTAGGGCTGGTTACATTGATCTCGGTTAGGTAGTCGCCAATTACATCAAGGCCGACAAATAGCAGTCCTTTTTTACGTAATACCGGGCCAATCTGCGAACAGATCCAGCGGTCGTGCGCACTTAATTTCTGCCCTTCTCCTTTTCCGCCGGCAGCAAGATTGGCACGGTTTTCACCGGATGCCGGGATGCGCGCCAGGGAATAATCAATAGGTTCTCCATTGACCATCAATATCCGCTTGTCCCCCTTTGTTATGTCAGGAATGAAGCGCTGTACCATAGCAAATTTTGTGCCGTGGTTAGTCAAGGTTTCGATAATCACGTTGCAGTTGCTATCGTTGTGTGTCAGCGAAAAGATTGATGCGCCTCCCATGCCGTCGAGCGGCTTGATTATCGTCTTTTGGTGTTGCTTGACAAAATCCAGGATTCTATGCGCAGAGCGGTCGACTATAGTCTCTGGGCAGCACTGAGGGAACCATGATGTGAATAGTTTTTCGTTGGCACTGCGGATAGACGCGGGGTCATTTACTACCAAAGTGCCTGCTTGTTGGGCGCGTTCCAGGATGTAGGTGACATAGATGAATTCCATATCGAATGGAGGGTCCTTACGCATCAGGATTACGTCTAGATCCTCTAGTTTGATATGACATCCCCCTTTGCTTTTTTCGAACCAATTGTCGTTGGCGTATGAGTCCTGAGTCTGGTCGCTAACTACTATTTGGTGTGTTATAGCCCAGGCCTCGCCATCAGCAAGATACATGTCGCCAAGCTCAATATAAAAAAGGTAATGTCCGCGCGTCTGTGCTTCCAGCATCATTGCGAAGGTTGTGTCTTTGTATGGTTTTATTGTTTCAATGGGGTCCATTATCACCCCGATTTTAAAAGCCACCTAACTAACCTCTGCAATTTCTCGTGCTGCTGCCAACAGTGCCAGTCTTGCAACCACGCCATAGGCATAAAAGCGATTCTGCTCGGAATTTTGTTTGCATACGCACTGCTTGGTGTCTTCTTCACAGGCAAAGGTCAGTTGTTCAAAATGCATCCCAGGCGCATTGAGATTTTCGTTGTCTTTTCTATCTTTGTGAACGCGGTAGAAACCGCCAACCACATGATGGTCAATCATATAGACCACTGGCTCAGCAACGGATCCAACATCGCCAACTACTTCTGATGAGTAGACCCCTTCCTGAATTATTACACGGGAGGTTTCCAGATTGCCCTTGGCGGATGCCATTTTTTTGCGCTGTTTGCGATTCAGGTTGGTTACTTCAGCAGGGTCAGTAACTGCCATTATTCCCATGCCGTAGGTTCCAGAATCGGCCTTTACTACCGCAAACGGTTTCTTGTCGATTCCGTATTCGTTGTACTTGGTCTGAATTGCATCAAGTAGATACTTTACATTGCGCTCAATGCACTCTTCTCCGGAACGGTTTAAAAAGTCGATCTCACCGCAGTTGGTGTGCATAGGGTCAATCAACCATGGATCAATATCGAAGTGATTGCAAAATTCGCGCGCTACCTGTGAATAGTGGGAAAAGTGGCTGGATTTGGTGCGCAGTGACCAGCCCAAGCTGGTAGGTGGCATGATTGTCTGCTCAAGATTGTGAAAGATGTCCGGGGTGCCATCAGACAGGTCATTGTTAAGCAAAATAACGCATGGATCAAAATCCTCTGTGAAAATCTTTTTATTAATACGTTTGATTGGCTCAAGAATCAGGCGCCCACCGGTTATAAGGTCGATCTGCAAACTGGATTTTATTTCTTCACTGAGAGAGCCAAGCCTTACGCTATACCCAGCATCTGTTAGCAAATTTTGCAGTTTGCTAATATTGCTGAAATAAAAGCTGTTGCGGGTATGGTTTTCTGGTATCAGCAGAATATTTTTGGCCTGAGGTGCTGACTTTTCTAAAGCAGACTGAATTGCATGGATACAAAGAGGGTCAAAACTAGAGTGCAGATTGTTGAATCCAGCAGGGAACAGGTTGGTGTCTACGGGAGCAAGTTTTATTCCGGCGTTACGCAAGTCGACAGAGGCGTAAAAGGGAGCTTGCGTGTTCTGCCATTGGTCACGAAACCAGCTTTCGATTTCTGCTTTGCGGTCAGAAATTTTTGCTTCTATTGTTTTTTTCGGCTCGAAATGGCCTGAGGTAAGGCGTGGAAGTGCATTTATCATAGGGATCCCCCTTGCTTTGGTGCTTAAGCTCAGTCTTTCCAGCTAAGCTCGCTGATCCGTGCGCTGTAAAGTCAACAGCCTCTCCAATTGTGTTAACTGGCTGCCAATTTCCATGATTACAGTAGCAATTCGATGTTTCATTGTAATTAATTTATGGGAAAGCAATTTGGATTTCAATAAGTTTATAATGCAGAAGGTGTTGCAAGAAGGGAAAATTTTTTGATATATGGGTTGGTTTTTCATTGAAAAATGTTCCAAATAACCTATCTTCAAAATATAGGCCATAGAAGAATATGGCCTTGATATAAAAGGTATAAAGCGGGGTGTTTCGCTTTTATTCAGACTGTAGGCTGGGATACTAGCGGAAATTTGCTTATGGTGAATGTGTATTTTGGTAGCAGAACGCGGTTTGGAAAAAACAGGCGAGAACGCATCTAATCAAGCTTAAAAACTGGATTGTGGCAGGGTTCTATGTAAAAATTACCCGATAACACAAAACAGCAAATGACAATCCGGGGAAGTCAGTGCAAAACGAAGTAGAACAAGAAAAAGGTATTTCTGGCCTTAAGGTCATGGTGATTGACGATAGTAAAACTATTCGCAGAACTGCAGAGACCCTTTTGCGTAAGGAAGGGTGTGATGTGGTAACTGCTGTTGATGGTTTTGAAGCCTTGGCAAAGATAGCGGATCACAAACCGGGAATAATATTTATCGATATCATGATGCCTCGCCTTGATGGGTATCAGACATGTGCGTTAATCAAGCACAATCAAGTATTTAAAAATACTCCGGTAATAATGCTATCAAGTAAAGATGGTCTGTTTGATCGAGCAAGAGGCAGAATTGTAGGTTCAGAGCAATATCTCACTAAACCTTTTACAAAAGAAGAGCTATTGGGAGCAATCAAGCGCTACGTAACGGAAGCGGCCTAGATGCTGTTGATAGAAGCGTAAACGCTTGCTGATAGTAAGGGAAAGAAGTTAATGACGTGTATTTTGATAGTTGACGATTCTCCGACGGAGACCCATATCATAAAGGCCATGCTGCAAAAGCACGGATATGATGTGATAGAGGCGGTCAACGGTGAAGAGGGGATTGTAAAGGCGAGAGAAACATCGCCAGATCTTGTGTTGATGGATATCGTTATGCCGGGCATGAATGGTTTTCAGGCGACAAGAAAGCTAAGCAAAGACCCTATTACATCATCTATTCCAATAATAATTGTTAGTACCAAAGGGCAGGAAACAGATCGTGTTTGGGCTATGCGGCAGGGCGCTAAGGATTATATGACCAAGCCTGTGTCCGAAACAGAGCTTCTGGATAAAATAAAATCATCGCTGGGAGGCTAGGTTTCCACCTTTTCAAAATATGTCCAAGGAAAATAAGGAACAACAACAGCTTTTTCAGCTTCTACGGGATATAGAAGCTAAGAACATTGTCCACAATGTTTTGCCGGCTGCGGATACAGATATCAAAGAAGAGTGGAGTGGTGTCAGCTTTGTTACCGCAGGTTTGCATTTTGTTGCAAGAATGGGAGATATTCTTGAAGTTTTAACATACCCCGAGCTTACCAGAGTTCCCAGGTCAAAAACCTGGGTAAAAGGCGTAGCTAATGTAAGGGGAAACCTGTTGCCGATAATGGATCTGAAAGATTTTCTTGGTGGTGGCAGAACCAGTGTGCACAGAAGAAGCAGGGTATTGGTTGTTGAATATAACAGCAGCGCAACAGGATTGCTTGTCGATGACTCAATGGGAATCAAAAGGTTTTACAGCGAAGAGAGAAAGACTGCTCCAGAATCGATAGATGAGATGTTCAAGCCCTATGTTGATGGGGTGTTTATCGAAGAAGTTGGTTTGGAGGAGTTTGAATGGAATATCTTTAACATCGAAGTACTAATGCAGGAACAGAGTTTTTACCGTGCTGCAGTTTAGTTTTTCAAGGTATGGCTTGTAATAGTTATATCAGTGACGGATTTGCCTTATGGCGTAAGTTTTTTTGCAATTGCCCTGAAAGGGGTTATGGAATGCTCGGACGGAGGGAAGAGAGTAATGGTTTCTCAAGATAAACA
>QZLE01000018.1 GCA_004796365.1 Gammaproteobacteria bacterium
AAGCTATAGAGAAGGCAAAAACCTTATAATCATCTTTAATAAGGAAGAGGCGAGTAGCTTATGGCAACTATGCAGGTAGAAATAGTAGCAGCAGAAGAGAACATCTTCTCAGGCGAAGCGGAATTTGTGGTTCTGCGCTCTGAGGGTGGTGAACTTGGTATTTTGCCGCGCCATGCTCCACTACTGGCCAAGCTGGTTCCAGGTGCTGTGCGTATTGTTAATGACGAAGGGAAGAAGGAAGAGTCATACTTTGTTTCTGGTGGTATGGTTGAGGTTCAGCCAACAATGATCACCGTTCTTGCCGACACTGTAATGCGTGCAGGGGATCTGGATGAGAAGGCAGCCCATGAGGCGATGGAAAGAGCTAAATCGACACTTGCTGATCCAGCTCGTAAAATGGGTACTGATTATGCTAAGGCAAGAACTGCTCTTGCAGAGGCGTCAGCTCAGATCCAGATGCTACAACGGATGCGTAGGGCTCATAAAAATTGATCCAAACCGGCTGAGCGCGTTCGAAGCTATCTTGGATAAGTAAAAACAACAAAAGGAACCTTCGGGTTCCTTTTGTTTTAAATTTGGATAATAGCCCCACCATAATCCTCTTCTTCGTAAGAGGATGGGATTAATTACTAAAACCTCGCATCAACACCCATTTACGTTTATTATTACAAAGCGCTTACACTCTCATAATTTTGTAATGAACGGGATCTACTATTAGCTCCCACTGATTTTTTTAATCTTTCACAGAGAGTGGAGCTGGTAAATGGGCTTTACGGAACAACTGAAAGAAAAATAGGGAGAAGCTAATGGGCTTGAGTGTAGTAATTTTGGCTGCCGGAATGGGCAAAAGAATGAAGTCGAAGATGCCGAAGGTATTGCATCCGATTGCTGGTAAGCCAATGGTCAAGCATGTTATTGACTCAGCAACAAAATTAAACCCCGGCAACATAGTAATGGTTTATGGCCATGGTGGTGATCAGGTTAAGGCAAGCCTTGCTGATATCGATTTGGCATGGGCTGAGCAAACCGAACTGCTGGGTACCGGTGATGCTGTTGCACGTGCGATTCCCCACCTTGCAGATGATGATGTAGTACTTATTCTATACGGCGATGTACCACTTATTACAAGTGAAACATTGACTCGCCTGATGCTTGCAAGCGAAGGTGGGAACGTAGGTCTACTAACTGTTATTTTGGAAAATCCACGCGGCTATGGGCGCATTGTGCGTGATGGCGTAGATGGCCCTGTAACCAGGATTGTAGAAGAAAAAGATGCTAGCGCTGCGGAAAAATGTATCACCGAAGTTAATACAGGCTTGATGAGTGTTGGCAAACTGCAGTTGGAAAAATGGCTGAAGAATCTGAATAACGATAATGCTCAGGGTGAGTACTATCTTACCGATATTATCGAAATGGCAGTTGCTGAAGGGTTAAGGGTAAATGCGGTTAACCCGGAAAGTGAAGCAGAGGTTACCGGTGTAAATGACAGGCAGCAGCTGGCGATGCTAGAGCGAGTTTACCAGTCAGAAAGAGCGGATGAGCTATTAAAAAATGGCCTGTATCTTCTTGATCCGGCGCGTTTTGATATTCGTGGTGAAATCGAATTTGGATTTGATTGCTCGATTGATATCAACTGCGTAATTGAAGGTAAGGTAAAGCTTGGCGATGGAGTTAGCATTGGTCCAAACTGTGTGATCAAAGATTCGGTGATTGGAGATAACACCCAGATAAATGAGAACAGTGTGCTGGATAATGCCGAGGTTGGATCAGGCTGTAAGATTGGCCCGTTCGCACGCCTTCGTCCAAATGCTCAGCTTAAAGATGAAGTGCATGTCGGCAACTTTGTCGAGGTGAAAAAATCCGTTATTGGGAATGGCTCCAAGGCGAATCATCTAGCCTATATTGGCGATGCCGAGATAGGTAAAAATTCTAATATCGGTGCTGGCACCATCACATGTAACTATGATGGTGTAAATAAGTCCAAGACCATTATAGGTGATGAGGTGTTTATCGGCTCCGACACCCAGCTGGTTGCTCCGGTAACTGTTGAAGATGGTGCAACGGTAGCTGCGGGAACTACAGTAACCAAGATGGTCCCTGCGGGTGCGCTGGCTATAACCAGGGTGCCGCAAAAGACTATTCAAAATTGGCCAAAGCCGAAAAAGAAGTAGTAATTTATCCATTCCAGGCAGAGCCAGGGAAAGAGAAATAAACTTCCCGCTTGCGCGGAAATGACGAAGTAATAGACATAGTTAATTAAACAGGTAAAAAAAATGTGCGGAATAGTAGGTGCAGTAGCCCAAAGAGACGTTGAACAAATTCTGATTGAAGGATTAAGAAGGCTGGAATATCGCGGCTATGATTCTGCCGGAGTATCAATATTTACTGGCGAGAAGATCGAGCGCAGTAGAACCTTGGGTAAGGTACAGATTCTGGCAGATAGCCTAGCGGATAGGCCTCTTCCTGGCGGTACCGGAATCGCACATACCAGATGGGCAACCCATGGTGAACCTTCAGAGATCAATGCTCATCCTCACATGGTGCGTGAAGAGATGTCGGTAGTACACAACGGCATTATCGAGAACTATGAAGAGCTGCGTGAAGAGTTACGCGATGAATATTATACCTTCCCTTCACAGACTGACACTGAGGTTATCGTAAATCTAGTGCACAAAAATTATCTGCAGGATAAAAACCTGCTTGATTCAGTGCGCAAGGCCAAAGCCAGACTAGAAGGTGCATACGCTTTCGGTGTGGTTTGCAAAAATGAGCCGGACCATATAGTAGCTGCGCGCCTGGGTAGCCCATTGGTTATCGGTATCGGTATCGGCGAAAACTTTATCGCCTCCGATGTTAATGCCCTTCTTCCGGTTACCCAAAAGTTTATCTTTCTGGAAGATGGCGATGTTGCTGACATCCATAAAGACGAGATCAAGATTTGGGATGCCGAAAATAATCCGGTAGAAAGAGAGGTACGTATATCCAGCCTGTCAGCTGCAGCGACAGAAAAGGGCGAATTCCGCCACTTTATGCAAAAAGAGATTCACGAACAGCCAACATCAATCACCAATACCCTTGAAGGGCGCATCAGCAACCACAAGGTATATGAAAATATCTTTGGTCCGGGTGCCGATGAAAAATTTGCTAAAGCAGAGCGGGTAAGAATCATCGCCTGTGGTACCAGTTATCATGCTGGTTGTGTTGCTAAATACTGGTTTGAGTCTATAGCAAAGCTGCCATGTGAAGTTGAGATTGCAAGTGAATATCGTTATCGCCCACATGTAGTATCTCCAAATACTTTGTTTGTAACCATCTCCCAGTCCGGCGAAACAGCAGATACGCTGGCGGCACTAAACTTGGCAAAAGAGACCGGCTATCTGGCAACACTATGCGTATGTAATGTGCCTGAAAGTTCACTGGTTCGCGAGTCTGACTATGTGTTAATGACCCATGCAGGTCCAGAGATCGGCGTTGCATCAACCAAGGCATTTACTACTCAGTTAACTGCCCTACTTCTACTTGTAACTTCTATGGCTAAAAACCATGGTCTAACTGAATCAGAAGAAGAAAAAATTGTTGCTTCATTATGTCATCTACCACACGTGCTTAATGATGTGTTAAAACTGGACGAGCCAATTCGCGAACTTTCCGAGATGTTTGTCGATAAGCATCATTCACTATTCCTTGGGCGTGGCACCATGCATCCGGTAGCAATGGAAGGAGCGTTGAAACTAAAAGAGATCTCCTACATCCATGCCGAGGCGTACCCTGCTGGCGAACTAAAACACGGGCCTCTGGCACTTGTAGATGAGGATATGCCGGTTATCACCGTAGCACCAAACGATGAGTTATTGGAAAAGCTAAAATCTAACCTGCAAGAGGTTAAGGCACGTGGCGGCCAGTTAATCGTATTTGCTGATCATGGGACAGGGTTTAATGAGGACGAGCAAACCACAGTTATGGTTGTTCCTGCTGTTAGCGAATATGTGGCTCCAATCGTATATACCTTACCACTGCAAATGCTGTCGTACCACGTTGCAGTACTTAAAGGTACAGACGTGGATCAGCCTAGAAACCTAGCCAAGAGTGTAACGGTAGAGTAGGTATATACCTTGTATTTTAGGAATTAAACTCCTAAAATACAAGGTATGCTAGAAAGATGGATAACACAAAGACTTCATAACAGTATTGCCCAGTTTTCGGCAGTGGCACTGCTTGGTGCCCGCCAGGTTGGTAAAACTACTCTTGCCAAGGCAATCTCCAGAGAGCAAAGCTCCTTATATCTTGATCTTGAGGCACCTGAGGACTTACTCAAGCTAAGTGATCCAGGCAGTTATTTAAGTTCTAACTCCGATAAGCTAATTATTCTGGATGAGATTCAGCGTGCCCCAGATTTATTTATGGTTTTGCGAGGTATTATCGACAAAAATAGAGAACAAGGAAGAAAGAATGGCCAGTTCCTATTTCTAGGATCCGCCTCAATGGAATTAATGCGACAGTCTTCAGAGAGTCTAGCGGGGCGAATTAATTATATTGAAATGAGCGGAGTAAACGCATTAGAAATTGGCGCAGGTAATAATAATTTAAAGAACCTATGGTCTAGGGGTGGTTTTCCTGATAGCTATCTTGCAAATGATGATTTGGCAATGGAGTGGCTTGAAAGCCTAATTCGGACCTATCTAGAGCGAGACATTCCGCAGATGGGCTTTCGGATTCCAGCAAATAGATTGCGACGCCTGTGGACTATGATGGCCCACAATCAAGGAGAGTCGGCAAACTTTTCAAAGCTTGGAAGTAACCTTGAGATTGATGCGAAGACCGCTAGTCATTATATAGATATCTTTGTAGATTTGTTGTTGGTA
>QZLE01000131.1 GCA_004796365.1 Gammaproteobacteria bacterium
GTGCTGCTATAACCATACCCCACTCATCACCAACCCTGTCCAGATTAGCAGTTGTGAATGTTGTAGCCGGCTGTGTACAACCGTGCAATACGATCATTAGTGCGCGGCCTTCACCAACAGGTGATTCTGTTGGTGGTACGTAAGTGTGCACTTCAGAAAAACCTACAATGCTTGATTTTGCCCAGGTACCGTTGGTCTGTCCGTTACTGCCATTACCATCGATATCATCAGTACCACCATCACTACCGTCACCAAGACAGTCTACATTTGGAGTCCATGAGCCGTTTACAAGGTAAAGAGTAATTTTTTCGTTGTATCCGTACTCTTCACCCATTGAATTTAGTTCGTTTACAGTAATTCTTTCTGCAGTGTAGTGACCGGTTACTGTATCATATGCTGAATCTGTATAGCATGGCTCATCATTATCGCCACCGTTACCGTTATCGCCACCGTTACCGCTATCGCCACCGTTACCGTTATCTCCACCGTTACCGTTATCGCCATCGTTACCGTTATCGCCATCGTTGTCATTTGCAGCTACGCGCTGGTTGTTCTCGGCAAAATATTCTGCAAGATAAGAACCGTAGTTAATGCTTGAACCATCAATGTAACTACCGGATGCACCTGAGCCGCCAGGCCACGCGTGACCAACACCGCTCATCTCGACCATGGTTACGCGACCATCTGTATATTTTGTTTCTTTAGCTCCAGATTTTCCTTGTACTGTTGAAGTGCCAGATAATTTAGATACGCCGTAAATGCTAGCCATTGCTTCAGCGTTTTGCGGACCATAACCTTGTGGAACTGTATAGTCACTGGTGCCATATGCTGTATTTGTAATCTGGGTATCGAAGTAACTAGAGTAAGAACCTGCGTATGATTTACAGTTTGAAGCTATTTGCGCAGGGCTACCTTCAAGAGAAAAAGCTCCGTTTGAAGAGGTGCCTGCACTTGGTGCTGCATCAAGCCCCATACCTGCAAAAATATCTGGAGCAAGACAACCTACTGTCATCGCAAAAGCGCCACCTGAAGAAAGACCGGCAACATATACCTGATCTTCATCAATATCATATGAAGAATCTTCTATAAGGGATTTGGCAAGGTTGATTACATTCTTGTAGTCACCTGATGATCTGGATTTCATTCCAGTCCAATAACCCCAGCACTGGAAACCCTGTTTATTCTTGGCATCCGGTGCAGCTATCACCATACCATATTCATCTGCTGTCTTTTCCAGGTTTGCTGTTTCAAACGCCTTGTAAGACTGAGTACAGCCATGAAGTACTATCATTAGGGATTTACCATTCCCAACAGGTGAATCAGTTGAAGGAACGTACATGCTAACAGAGGAGAAACCACCAAGACTTTTTGTGGACCAGCTTGCTGCATTTGCAAATACTGAAAATGTTAGGGTCAAGATGCCTAGCGCTAACACTGCAATCTTCTTCATTATTATATCTTCCTTAGTTACTTTTATTTTTTTGCGAGGCCTGATTTATTTGTTCAAAACTCTCACAGACTAGTTACTGTGATCTAGTATCCAATATTTTTGTGAACTCCGTCAAATAAAAACCCAATAAAATTAATAACTTAAATTGTGCAGTGCGCAATAATGATTTTTTTTTCCTTAGTTTTCAAGAAATAAGAATTATAAGATCGAAAGGACTAATTATGCGGACTACATCACAGTTTGCTAATTTACTACATCTTATGCAAACAAATATTAGAACTTTTTGATTATAAAGGGTTTTTAAAATGCTTACATATGTGTATTTGTACATATGTAAGCATTTTAATGAATAGTCATCACTTATAAGTTATTGATCAGTATTAAAGGTGTTTTATTGCTTCAAATCAAAAATGATTCTTTCTAAAGTCTCATTTGGATCTTCAGACTGAGTAATGGATCGACCAATTACCAGATAATCTGCACCTGCTGCAACTGCATTAACAGGTGTCATAACTCTCCTTTGATCACCAGCTTCACTTTCAGGTAACCTTATTCCAGGTGTAACTGTTAAGAATGATGCCCCCTGTTTTTCTTTTATTGGCCCTGCCTCATGCGCAGAACAAACCACACCATCTAAACCGCTTTTTTCTGCTAATCCGGCAAGCTTCAGAACTTGCTGCCGAGCCCCACAATCCACCCCTATCTCCAGCAAATCATCATCAGCCATGCTGGTAAGAACTGTAACAGCAATCAATTTCGTATTGTAATTATTATCATCTAGCGCTTTTTTTGCTGCCTCCATCATTCTTGATCCACCAGTGGCATGCACATTTATCATCCATACCCCTAAATCTGCAGCAGCCTTACAAGCAGCAGCAACTGTATTAGGAATATCGTGAAATTTTAGATCTAAGAAAACATCAAACCCTTTATTTACTACATTGCAAACAAAATTAGGCCCGGCCAACGTGAATAGCTCTTTTCCTATTTTGAGACGGCAAAGACCAGGAGATAATTTATCAATAAAATCAAGGGCCAAAGATGGATCAGGATAGTCCATAGCAACAATTATTCGTTTTTGTTCACCTGAAACGTTGTCTGATAGATTACTCATAAAACTCTTCTTCAATTAACTAACTATATGATTTCTTGATTACATAAACCGATCTGGTATTAGACTACACAAACCAATCTGGCTTTAGGCAATCCCAATTCTGGCAGCTGGGGCATTTCCATTTCATATTTGCTGCCTGATATCCACACTTGGAGCATGAATAACTCTCATCTTTAAAGCTATTTCTGTCTAATATCTCTGCAATATCACTGCCTAATAACTGCACATCGTAGTTTTTTAAGAGCTCATGCAAAACGCTAATTGATGGATTCTCTTCAATAAAACTTAACAAGCGCTGTTTAGCAGTATCCTTTTCACCTTTTTCAGAATACAGCTCAGCTAATTTCATAACCGCCGCTGGGCTATTCGGTGCCTGATGCAAACATTTCTCGATAAAATCAATTACTGATTCGCTGGAATTACGATTACAAAGACTTATTTGCTTGATTAGCACTGGTATATAACTTGAATCTTTGTTAAGCGCCTGTTCCAACCGGAAAAATCCATCTTTATCCTTGCCTTGTTTAAAAGCTATCTCAGATAATTTAATCTCAGCACGAACAGATTTTTCATTATATTCCAAAGCTTTTAACAAAGAGTTTCTAGCATTTCTATATTCACCATTTCGCTCAAACTCCTCAGCCTGCTCACAAAGATAGTTTGCTAAATTCACCCCTATTTGGTTATCACCTTTTTTAAATAGCTGGGTGCTAAAGTTTATTGCATTACCCCACTCTTTTTGCACCTGGGAAATGTTTATAAGATTTTTCAGCGACCTTTTTGCAAATATCCGATCGTTAACCAGTTGTTGAAATAACTGTTCAGCTCTATCCAGCAACCCTGCTTTATGAAAGTCTGTTGCCAACTCAAAAACTGCTAAAGCTGTCTGATCTTTTGTCAAAGTAGGTCTAGCTATAATATTTTGATGAATTCTTATGGCTCTATCTACCTCGCCCCTTTGCCGAAAAAGACTACCCAAAGCCAAATGTGTTTCTACTGTATCACTATCAACCTCAACCATCTTAACAAACACTTCAATAGCCTTATCCGCCCTTTCCTGCAATAAATAGTTCAATCCAATAAAATACTGCGAAAGAGATTTTGAATTGCTATCACTTTTCTTATGATACCTGGACGCAAAATACCAACCAGACAGGGCTGATACCGGCAATAACGCAATTAATATTATGACTTCCAGGCTCATAGTAGATATCCATTTAGCTATAATCAGCTAAGCCACTACCAATTCCATCATCTTTAAGTGGCAGATTTCTAAGATTGGTCAGTTCTTCCTCAGTCTCTTTTTGAATTTTTCTCAGTCTGCGAATCTCTCTTTTATGGGAAAGCACAAGGCCTAATGTAGCCATACAACCAACAACGACACCTATTACAAAAGCCGATAAGATTACTATAGGAAGTCTGGCTTCTGGAAATGCATCAAAATATAAGTCCAGAGGGACTACCTGATCATTGAGCATAAAAAAGCTCATACTGATAGCCGCAAGGATTAAAGCTATTATTACTATTGATATTGACCTCATTTTATCTTCCGCCTCATTTTTTCTCCTAATAGGTATAAGTGCTGGTTAGTAGCATTACCCTTTAAACCTCTTTGGCAAACCATTTGATGATCATATATGTTTACAAAGATATTTCAATCAATCTTCCCTTTAATATCATTAACTCACTTTCACATCATTAATTATTATTAATATTTTGAATAACGGTATTTTCGGGTTATAATCGTGGTGTGGACACATTTTGAAGAACTCCCTATTTTCAGCGATTGTTTTAGCAACCCTTTTTGCTCAGCCCGAGAATAGTCACGCTTTTTCAAAAATCCTTAATAATCAGGAATATTTGCAAGAACCACCTTGACTACATGATAGTATAGGGCTAGCATGTTGCTATGCAGCAAAGTTTTTGATTTATTGTGCCCACTTCACTGAATTTTGGTATCTTGCATGCCGACCGCCTCCTCCAAGTGGCGACGACAATCCTAGCTACGTCGCCCTTACTTTACCCCTCCTTAACTTTTAAGGAGGGGGATTTTTACACCCAATATTTACCATTATTTTCAAAAGGTGAAATAAGTCATATTTTATCGCTGATTAATGTCTACCTTCCCCCTTTGGTTAACTTGATAAAGCTAGTTTTATGAAATAACCTTAAAGTTATTATCTGATAACTTATAAAGGAATAATATGTTCTGCAGATCTGAGCAGATGAGCATGAATTGGGTAGGCAACTGGATAGGAAGAAGAGCAGCAATAACTCCCAATAAAATTGGCTTATACGATAAGGGCTGCGAGCAGAAATTCACCTATAAAGAGATGAATTCCAGGGCTAATAAAGCTGGGAATTATTTTAAATCAAATGATATTTTCGCTGACGATAAAGTATGCGTTATTTCTAGAAATCGCATTGAAGTAATTGACTTGTTTTACGCCTCTGGAAAAACCGGTGTTATTTTAGCCCCTATAAGTTTTCGCCTAGCAGCGACAGAAATTACTGACCTAATGGCCAGAATTCAACCCAGCGCATTATTTTTCGAGGACTGCTTCCAGGAAACAATTGATGCAATTGATATTCCTAGCTCGGTTAGAAAGATTATCAAAATTTCTGATTCTGATTCCTGCGAATATAGTCTTCAGGTACTATCCTGCGCAGATAACGAAACCAATATTCCTTTAAGCCTTGACGAAACAGCTCTGCTAATTCATACCGGCGGTACCACATCCACTCCCAAAATATGCAAAGTTTCACATCAGCAGATATTTTGGAACTCAGTAGAACTAGCCGCCAGCTCTTCAGGCATTATCTGCGCCACTTCTGAAATACTTACCCTTCCATTCTTCCATATTGGAGGTTGGAATATATTAGTTCCACTCACCCACTTCGGCGGTTATGGCGTATTAATTCGCAGCTTTGATGCCAAAGAAGTTATGGAACTGATCAAGACAGAAAATATCAAAATTGTGCCGCTTGCCCCACCTATGGTATTAATGATTACCAGCCATCCAGACTTTGATTCATACAGCTTCGAATCAGTAGATATTGTATTTACCGGTGGAGCCAAATGCCAACCAGAGATTATGAGCCCATTCTGGAAAAAAAATGTACCTACTGCCCAATCCTACGGATTGACCGAAGCAGGGCCTTCTAACTTTATATTTATCCCACATGATAAAGACATGGACCTTGTAAAAGCCAAATCAGAAACCGTTGGCCAAGCTATGTTTCATTGTGACCATAGAGTTGTATCTAAGCAAGGTGAAGAGTTGGAACAAGGGCAGGCAGGAATAATACAGCTTAAAAGCCTGCATAGTTTCCAGGGTTACCTGGATGATGATGAACGCACCCAGCAGATCCTCTCTGATGACAACTGGATAAACTCCGGAGATTTAGCTATTGAAGACGAAGACGGCTTTGTAGCAATAATTGGTAGATCTGACAATATGTTTATCAGTGGAGCAGAAAATATTTCTCCGGAAGAGATTGAAGATGCTCTGCTTAAGCACCCAAATATTGATGAAGCTGTTTGTATTGGCATCGACAATGAAAAATGGGGGCAGGTGCCAATTGCAAAAGTTATTACTAAACATGGAGTAAATGTGAGCGAATCTGAGCTTATTGATTTTTGCTGCCAACATCTTGCCAAATTCAAACTTCCCCAAAAAATCTACTTTGTTGATGAAATACCAAAAACAGGAGCTGGCAAATTAAATAGAAACGCTGTTATCGAACAGCATAAAGAATGAAAATATTCTGAAATGCATCCAGATTTACAATAAAAAGAAGAAAAATTGATGGTAGGGACGGCCGGAATCGAACCGGCACGGCTGCTATAGCCAAGAGATTTTAAGTCTCTCGTGTCTACCAAGTCCACCACATCCCCGAAAATATGGAGGCTAGAGCCGGAA
>QZLE01000119.1 GCA_004796365.1 Gammaproteobacteria bacterium
AGAACTTTTATCTTTTTGCCATCTAGCATCTACATTGAGAATTGGCGTGACGCCTACTCTGGCATGAATGGAATTGGATTATATGGAAGTCTTCCTAATGGTTTCTCGTACCAACTACAAACAGGGGGAATGAATATCGCTCCAGACAGTGGATATGGAGACACCTGGACAGGACAAGGTCTGGCTGTAGAAGAATACGATGTTGAAAACATAAGCACAGCAGCCCTTAGATGGCGCTCTCAGTTTGGTCTAACTCTAATGGGGTCTATGGTATACAACAAGATGAATGTTTGGAGTTATTTCTTTGAAGAAAAAATTTCTGGTCCGTACCTTTTTAGTGAAGGCTTTATATACCAAAGAAAAGACTACATTATAACCAACAAGGTATTGTCTGCTGAATATACCATCTCTGACTTCACTTTTGCTGCCGAATTTATGAGAACTGAGCACAAATATTGGACTCGTTATAAAAGTACTTTCATTCCCACAGGTGTTACTTCTACTTCCGATTGGTCAAGCAGTGATCGTGAACAGGAATCTTATTACATAAGTGCCAGCTATGCTGTCTTAGACTGGCTGGAACTAGGCACATATTACAGTGTTCTGTATTATAATAGAAAAGACAAGAAAGGTGATTTTTTTGCGAATGTAAATTATCCAAGACACCAGGCTTGGCATAAAAACTTGGCTCTTGCATCAAAAATTGAGATAGCAGAAAATTTGTACTTAAAGTTTGAATACCAATATATAGACGGCACGTTAAAAGCCTATGCAAACTATAACGAGAATAGCGATAGAACAGAAAGATATTCAAACGTTTACTCTGCAAAAATATCGTATAACTTTTAAGGCTAATACGTAACAAACCCTCTAAACCCTGTATTTTCTTCAATCCTTTGTTTTTTTATATCTATTACATCAGCAATAATAGGGCCGCGCCACAACCACTTTTCAAACTCTTCGATATCTGCTTCTGCGCCACGCGCTACCACCTCAACATCACCGCTGGGAAGATTTTTGGCATATCCGGTTATATTTAGCTTTCTGGCAGCATGCTGCGCACCAGAACGATAACAAACACCTTGAACATAACCTGAAATAATATATCTATAACAATTCATCACGGTTATTCTCAAAAAATATTACTTAGTTATTATCGGAAAACAGGGTAACTATTGGTTTCGAAAATGCGACATCTATATCTTTATCGACAACACTTATTATATCTGCAAGTTTTACATTCAAATCATCTTTTTTGGCCCATCCATCAAGTATCGGCGGCAGGGAATAAGAATCAGAACGATATAGATCAAGCAGTGTTAAGCGCTCAACATCACGACATAACAACCAATTACCCTTATCTGAAATAGCAACTATTTGCGCTTCTTCAAGCTTACCCATTACCTTATTCAAGGTGAGCTCATCCAAGCCTTTTTCGGTATTCAGAAAGTCACTTCGGCTACGCTGTTCTCCCTGCATTTGCGCCTGCCAAAGATGGCCTATTATTCTGACTGCCAGTACAAATTCCATACCAGTATCCAAATTAATCGAGATATCTGACTGTTTATAGCTTCCCAAGGCATGCGCAAATTCGGCTCCGAATAGAACCACCAGCCACGATAAATAAACCCAAATAAGAAAGATCGGTATAGAAGCAAGTGCGCCATAGATAGCCTGATAAGTACTGAACTGGGTTACAAATAAGGCAAACCCTTTTTTTGCTAATTCAAAAAGTATTGCTGCAACCATAGCACCTGAAAGTGCATGCAAAAAGTTCACTTTGCGATTTGGCAAAACCATATAGATAAAAGTGAAGGCTAATGCCTCTGAAATAAAAGGCAACATCCTTAATAAAGTGGGTTTACTGATCGCACCGCCTTCACCTGCAAGAAACGGCAACGAGAACATGTACGATGTAACAGCAAGGCTAAGTCCAATAAGCAGCGGGCCCAGAGTCAAAACTGCCCAATACACTATAAACTCGTAAATACGATTTCTGGTTGCCTTTACACCCCAGATTTTATTCATTGCAGCATCAATGGTGGACATAAGTAGCAGGGCTGTGATTACCAAACCAAGTATTCCCGGACCGGTAAGTTTGCTGGCCTTACCAATAAATTCATTGAAGTACTGTTGCATGTGTTCCCCAGACGCGGGGATAAAATTATTGAAAATAAACTGCTGGATATCATTGCGCAGGTCATTTACCACCGGAAACGCAGCAATTAGTGAAAAGCACACTGCAAACAATGGAACAATTGATAATAACGTTGTATAGGAAAGGATCGTTGCGCTTTGAGTAGACTTATTGGAAATAAACCTACCGATTAGAAACCTGAGAAACAATTTAACATTACCTATCTTCAAGCCGTTAAACCATCCCACGATATCCATTTTAGTGTTGCATTCCTTTTGCTCTTTTTATTGAGATATCCCTTGCTGCTGAAGCCCTACTTTGAGCTTCTACTGCATATTTCTTTGCAGCATCATAGTCACCGTCATCCAGTTTTTTTCTTGCTTTTTCCAGTAATACTTCTGCCTCTGCAAGAGATTCTGCAGCATACTTAGCCGCACCAACCTCTTGAGCAGAACGCAATGTTTGCCTGGCATCACTCATCTCCTGCACGGGGATATATGAGCATGCCTGCAGAAAAGCTACCGCCAGTATTAAGATCAACGAAAAAAAATTTATTCGATTTTTGGCCACAACTAACTCACATAATTTCATTAACTATTTGATGTTATTAAATACTTAAAACAGTAATCTATAACTATAAATGTAGGCTTTTATCAAAAATATACAAGAAAACTCTAAAATTAATTTTAGAAAATAATTATAAACCGTTATTTTATAGAAGATTTACCCATACAACCACATCATAACCCATTATTTTGTAGGATTAAATATCTTATGTTTTGCAAAATAAGAAAGGAGCCCAAAGGCTCCTTTCTATAGACTTTTCTATAAAGCGTTATGAGCGAAGCTTAATCAAGGCGCAAGTCGCTAAAAAGATGTTGAACATACAACTAGTATGTGACTCATTTTTTAGCGGCTTGCAACAAAGAGCAAGCAATCACAATAGCTTTATTTTGTGCGCTTCATAACTGTAACACAATTAGTAACTGCTGAACCACCAACGTTAAACGCCACACCAACTTCTGGCTGACCTCTAGAAGTTGTTGCTCCGATAGGCTCACCGATAAGCTGTTTATATGCAAGAGCATGCATCGAAGCACCAGTTGCACCAACAGGGTGCCCTTTAGCCTTAAGACCACCAGAAAGGTTAACAGATACCTTATCGTCGTCCTTGGTGAATCGCCCTTCCATGTAATCAAAACCGGCTTTACCGTCTTCTGAGAAGCCAAGAGCTTCAGTGGTAAGCAGCTGGTTGATTGTGAAACAATCGTGAACCTCTGCAAAATCAACATCATCAGCAGTAATTCCAGCTTCCGCATAAGACTTAGCAACCGCAGCCTTACCAGCTTCCAGAACCCATTTCTTCTCACGCTTACTTAACGGCAGGTATTCTTCAGCATGGCCGATACCGGCAACTTCTACTGCTTTAGCATCAGATGGAATACTATCAGAAGCAGATATAACAAGAGCTGCAGCACCGTCAGAAACCAGTGAACAATCATGTAATCTTAGAGGTTCTGCAATCATCATATTTGAACCTTTACCTTCATCTGGCATAGCTAAAATAGCATCCGAAGTTGTGATTCCTAGTTTTTCAGTTAAGCCGCCAGGGCCAAAATGCGCTAGTGGGTTTTCAATACCATTTGAGTAGCATAGAGCAGATACTGAAGCCAGCATCTTCTGGAACTCTTCGCCATCTATGCCGTAATGCTTGGTGTATTCTTTAGCCAACTCAGCAAAAAGACCAGGGAAAGTCATACCGTTTGCGCCTTCTTCCGGGTAGTAAGAGCTGCAAGCCAGTGCATGAGTTACGCCCTTAGTATCTAGAAGGTTCATCTTCTCAACACCGATTACAAGAACATTCTTCGCTCTGCCAGCTTCAATCATGTAAGCAGCATCATAAAGGGCAACAGTTGATGATGCGCATGCACACTCAGTACGAGTCATTGGCTTAAGGCGCAGCGCTGGATCAATAAGGGTCGCAAGAGGAGCAACGTGCTCCTGGTTCACAAACATTGAAGGAGAGCACGAACCAATATAGACTGCATCAATATCCTTCGCTTCCAAGCCCGCATCTTCAATTGCTCCACGACCTGCCTCAATAAGAAGATCGTAGTACGATTTAAGATCTGTTATCTCTTTTGTTTCTTTATCTCTTTTGATGAATGCGCCAAACTGGGTGTTATAAGCGCCGATAATACTGACTTTACTCATAATGGTTCTCTCTTTTTTCGTTTATAAAACTATTCGTTAAAAAAACCAAGCCTGCAGTTACTTCCACAGGCAATTAATAATTGACCGATTTTGGTGTTTGTCATTCTAACCATGAATTTTAGGATTATCCAACAATTTTTGCCATGCAGCATAAGGGCAAATGCTCAACTTTTATCCAAAGACCAAACAAATTGTTTATATGTTTCAAGCAATTGCGCCGGGCATTCACCACTAACTGCGTGCCCACAGCTAAATTCTTTCAATCGTGAATTTGGTAGCATCTTATGCAGATATAGGGCGTGATCAGGTGGAACAATGGTATCATTCTGACTAGCTATTACTAATACAGGCGCAGTAATCGACGCAATTTTCTCTTTGGATAATTTAAATTTCTGAGTACTTTGAAACAAAGCAATCATCCCTTCTCTGGTTCTTTCCTCTACAAGTTGCCGTGATACTTCGGCTATTGTTTCTGGGTTTTTTGCTGCCCATTCGTAGCTAAATAGTTCTGGCATAATACCCTTAACAAGTTTTTCAACACCATAATTAACCAAAATGTCGTACCATTTATAGAACATCCGAGCTACTGCTTTATCTTTTGTAGCGATAACTCCATTAACAGAGATAGATCTGAACCTTTGCGGGTAAGAAGATGCTAACTGTAAGGCAATCGTCCCCCCCAGCGCCTCTCCTAATATATCGACTTTTTCAAGACCTAAATGATCTAATACCAATATTGCATCATTGGCGATATCTTCCAAGCTGAAACCATTTTCACATCTACCTTTTGCATCAAAATCACCCCCATAGCAACCATGATGACCACGATATCCAATTCTGATTATTTGAAAGCCTTCAACGACTGCCATATCAACAAAAGATCCCAGCAATGAATGCGGCTGCATCATCCCACCTAAAAACAACACCGGGATGCCGCTTTCCCCATGAACTTTATATTTTGGAAGCATTTATTTCCCCAGATATTCTGTTTTATTTTCCAGTGACTTGTTTTCCAGCAGCGACTTCACAAAAGGGACTGTTACCTTTCTTTTTTCCACCAAGGACTGATTATCAATCAAATCTAGAAAATCAAAAAGCTGCTGCATATCCCTTGGTAGCCTTTTAATCAGAAATGAGCATACTTCATCAGTTATCTCAAAACCTCTGAGTTCTGCACGATATTTCAAGCATTCCTGTTTCTCGGCATCATTTAGCAGTTTTACTTTACAATTAAACCCCCACTGTAACCTCGAACTTAGATCAGCAAGTGCAAATCCAACTTCATGCACATTGTCGGTTGCTGCAACTACTATTCTATTACCAGAATTCCAAGTTCTGTTCAGCAAATGAAATACAGCCTCTTCCCACTGTTTCACCCCAGCAATATGTTCTAATTCATCTAAACATATAAGGCGTGCATTCTCCAGGCCTTCTAATGCTTCGACCGGATAGTGCTTTACATTACTAAACGGGAGATAATAGACAGTATCACCAGTTTCTAGTTTTATATTTTGAATGGCATGCAACAGATGGGTTTTACCACTTCCTGCGCCCCCCCATAGATACAAAATCTTTATATGTTCATCGGCAAGAAAATTATCAATATCTGCAAGTATTTGCTCATTTCCACTAGGGTAAAAGTTTTCAAATGAACTGTTGTCTGTATGCCCAAGACCAAGTGGTATTTGCTGCTTAATCTCAGTTTTTTCTGTTTTAGGGCTATTCATTTCACTATTTTATTGAAATATACGAAACATGCAAAGCTGTAGCAGCTTCAACCAAAAACCTGCATCGGAATGGTTTCAAAAAGCTCAATTTTGATATCAAAAGGGCTATTATGCTGCAGTGCTAATGCCAATATATACTCTTGGTCCAAAAGCTGCGTGTGAAACTGCCAGTTTTTATATTCATCCCCAGAATTATCAAGCTTTACGCTGATCTGGTTTTGGTGGTGCAAATCAAATGAAATTTTATTCAGAGAAGAGGCTATGGTTTCACTTTTTGCCTTTATATAAGCCTCTTTTAAGGTCCAATAGGTATAAAATCTTTTCGCCTGCTCTTCTTCACCAACCGATTGCAGATCTATCATCTCAGCAACAGAAAATGTATTTTCAGCTATCTCAATATAGTCTCTACCTGAATCAATTTTTTCCACATCGATTCCGCAATCGATCTCGTTGGTTACGACCATTACCGCATATCGACCCGAATGCGATAGATTATACTCCAACGGCAAAGGCCTTCCTTGTTCACAAAAAACTTTAGGTTTGCCATTTGCATTCGATTTAAATTGCAGATCTTTTGGAGCAATCTCTACGTAATTAGATAGCACACTACGCACCATGGCATGAGCAATAAGAAAGCTTGCCCGACCTTGTTCTTTTACAAGCCTTTCACAGCGCTGAATTTCATCAGGTGACAATATACTGCGATAAACATCCAGCATATATGGATCGTCTATCTTTTCTATATCAGTTATCCAGATGTGAATGCTGTTCTGTAACATAAACAAACTCTAAAATTAACCACTAAACATACACTAGTTCTAAATTGAGAGATATCATATTCACTATAACTAGCTAAATGCCACTGCCTTCATCCTGCATCTCTTGATCAGCACAAAGCTTTGCACCATATAGTCCACTTTGCAAATATCTTTGATAGGCATAACGCAACACTACCATTATTACCGCAGCAACCGGCAATGCAATCAAGACACCAATAAATCCAAATAACTGACCACCAGCCAGTACAGCAAATATCACTGCAACCGGATGCAAGCCAATCTTGTCACCAACAAGCATTGGGGTAAGCACCATTCCTTCTGCTGCTTGCCCTACTCCAAATACAATTACCACATACACCAAATGGGTAACATCACCAAATTGCAGCAAAGACGCCAAACCGGCAAGTACAATTCCAATAATAAATCCAAGATATGGGACAAAGCTAACCAATCCGGCGATAACTCCGATAAGTAGAGCCAAATCCAACCCAACAATTCCTAAACCAACCGAGTAGATAATAGCAAGACTCAACATTACCATAATCTGCCCACGAATAAATGCAGCAAGCACGGCATCGGATTCACGCACCAGCCTTAGGGTGGTTGGTTCTAGATATCGTGGCAATAGCACATGCACCTTGGCAACAATATCATCCCAATCACGCAGCAAATAAAAGGTTACCACTGGTATTAATACGAGGTTACCAACTATAGCAACAATAGCAGCACCTGAACCAAATATAGATGAAGCCACACTGGTTATTACCGATTGCAGCGTTTTGCTTTCAGAACTCAGCATCTGTTTGATTTGCCCGGTTCCGATTGAGTTAATATCAATCCCTAGCTTATCGGTAATATACGGAAGCCAGCTGTTAAGCATCTGGTTCTGATATGCAGGAACTTTCGCAGCGAGCGATGATACCTGTCCTTCAATTGATGGAATTACCAGTATAATTCCAATAAAAATAAGCACTGTGAGAAGGAAAAATACTAGAATTACTGACAACGTGCGTGAACACTTTTTTGCTTCGAGAAAATCGGCAAGCGGATCGCCCAAATAAGCCAGAAATGCAGCTGCAAAAAAAGGTGTAAGTACAGGTGCCAATAGATTTAAAAACCAGCCAACACCTGCTGCAACTACACCTGCTAAAACTATCGCTGATAATATGGTTACAACCTTTAACGACCTTGTCATATCAGTCCTTTTCATTTAATAAGGCCGACTGAGCGTTGTCGAAGTCACCTTACTATTCTGTTTTCATTACCCTTCGACTCCGCTCAGGGTGCTTGAAAAACTACTCGATCAATACATAAAAAGTCTCAGGCTGCCCTTCCCCTTCCTGCTCTTCTTCACTAACCATTCCCTGAACCTTTAATAAATAATTCCCGGAATCTATAGCATTGAAGAAAAGATCTGTCTGGCCTTCAATTACTACCTGAAAAGTAATTCTGGCACCCTTCACAGACCCAACCTTTATAGCAACCACTCCAGCCTGTGATTCAAGATACTTTAGCACCCGTGCATATGCAGCAGTGGTCTGAACTCCATCAATGATAATATTCAAATCGGTTTTAGAATCATTCCCCGGAACAAGTGCATAATAGCGACTAAGAACTCCAATTACTCCATCTATACCGCTAGTCATAGCTGCAGAAATATTCTGCCCACTTCCACTCCAACTCTCTTCACTATTCATCCCCCAAAATGTCCACTTGGCGTCCCAGTTACCTGATGCAGCACGAAATAACCGTCCAATCAATACGTGTGAATCATCATATCTTCCCGAAGCCTTGAGAATCTCCTCCTTAAAACCAGCCCATACATCAGAAAAACGGATCTGTCCCATGTCATTAATATCCATCAGTGGGGTGATTACCGGCACCCCTCTTTTCCTAGCAATACGGGTTAACTCATCACGAGTTTCCAGATCTGAATCTGGGCTAAGAATAAAACGGTTACCGCCATCTTCAATCGCCAACCAAATTAACACTTCCGGGCGGTTCACCGGCCATACCGGCAGCCCTTTTTCTCTAAGCAGGTTAGCAATAGCTCCTTTGTCAAACTTTATATAAAGGCTATATTTGGTTAAGGCTCCCTCAGCTGTGTTTTGTTGATATTGAAATCTGGAAACATATTTATTAACCTTTTTTATCTCCGGTTGAATCAAAGGTTCATCGGCAATAAACACATCACCTGTCGCCCTTACCAGTACATCCACAAATCCAAGTTGCAAAGCGACATCCCTCTCCTCCACCTCCTGGCCAGCTATCGGTACAATTGCTTCATATAACCCTTTTACCTCAACCGCATAAGTAGTCAACGAAACCATAAACAACAGAATTGAAAGCGCTATCCTTTTCAAAAGAAATTCTCCAGCAGATATTTTGATAAGAGAATATTTTCACAATAGAGATGGTTTTTCAATTTTTCCTCTATTATAAGATGAAAAATATGATCTCCACCTTATAAATATTCTCAAATTAGGCTAAAATTCGCGCATCTAATGTAATCAACCAACGCTGCTTTATTACCTTCGGCATACCTTTTAACCTTGGCATACTAGATAGTCGCAGCAATTTAATCCGGAATTTTTATCTATGACAAAGAAAACTTCATTGAGCTACAAAGATGCAGGTGTAGATATCGATGCAGGCAATAATCTTGTTGAGCAAATCAAGCCAGACATAAAAAGAACATCCAGACCAGGGGTTATGGGCGGTATTGGCGGTTTTGGCGGTTTGTTTGAACTACCACTGGATAGATATTCTAACCCTATTTTAGTATCAGGTACCGACGGTGTCGGCACCAAACTAAAGCTGGCGATCGACCTTAAAAAACATGACACTATAGGTATTGATCTGGTTGCCATGTGCGCCAATGATATTATTGTTCTCGGGGCAGAACCGCTATTTTTTCTTGACTACTACGCCACTGGTAAACTTGAACTTGAAGTTGCCAAAGATGTAATCAAAGGAATCGCCGATGGATGTGTTCAAGCCGGAGCAGCACTTATTGGCGGTGAAACCGCTGAAATGCCGGGAATGTACAATGCAGAAGACTACGATCTTGCGGGATTTTGTGTTGGCATCGTCGAAAAAGACAAGGCAATTGATGGTAGTCACGTAAAAGCTGGCGACAAGATTATCGCTATTGCATCAAGCGGCCCGCACTCAAATGGTTATTCTCTGATCCGCAAGGTAATCGAAGCAACCGGAGCACCCCTTGACCAGGATCTTGAAGGAGACTCCCTGGGTAATCGCTTAATGGCTCCAACCAGAATTTATGCAAAATCAATATTACGCCTTTTAAAAGAGGTTGAGATTAGTGCCATCGCTCATATTACCGGCGGTGGGCTTTCAGAAAACTTGCCGCGTGTTCTTCCTGAAGGCTGCATTGCTAATATTGATACCAACAGTTGGGAAATTCCTGTAGTTTTCAAATGGCTGCAAGAAGGTGGCAATATTGAGCAGTCAGAGATGTATCGCACCTTTAACTGTGGGGTTGGTATGACTGTAGTTACCCCTGAAGAACAAACTGAACTTGCTCTGGACATCCTTAACAGCCAAGGCGAAGAGGCGTGGATAATTGGCCAGATAGAAAATAGCTCTGACACTTCTGAGCAAGTTATCTATAAATAGTCTAAAAGAAAATGAGCGCAGATAAACCCAATATTGTTGTCTTAATATCTGGCAGTGGCACAAACCTGCAGGCAATTATTGACTATGTTGCCAACGGCGCTATTCCAGCAAATATCGCCGCTGTGATTAGCAATATTCCTAATGTAAAGGGGCTGGAGCGCGCACAAAAAGCTGGAATAACAACCAGTGTTATCTCGCATAAAGAATTTGCCAGCCGAGACCAGTTTGATGCGGAGTTAACTTTAAAGATCGATAGTTTTAATCCGGATTTGGTAATTCTCGCCGGTTTTATGCGCATTCTTGGGGATGATTTTGTCAATCATTACCAGGGCAAAATGCTGAATATTCACCCTTCGCTGTTACCAAAATTTACCGGCCTGCATACCCACAAAAGGGCACTGGAAGCAGGAGAAACAAATCACGGCACCAGCGTCCACTTTGTAACTTCAGAACTCGATGGCGGGCCAGTGATTATCCAGGCAACCGTTACTGTATTGCCAGATGATAGTGAGGAATCACTGGCACAACGTGTTTTGGTACAAGAACACCGGATCTACCCTCTTGTAACCAAGTGGTTTATTGAAGGTCGCTTAAAATTTGATATTGCAGGAAACCAAATTACCTATGATGGGTCAAAGCTGGAAAGCATTATCAAGATTGATGCTGACACACCGGTTGGCAAAATGCTGGATTGGTTGCCTAAGCTAAAAACTTGAACCATATTCAGGTTTTACTTTCTCAAGATCCATGAGCTAATGTAGAAGGTCTCAGCCACGTTGTTTATAATTTGAACCTAAGTTTTTGACTAACCAAATGGATTTACAATGCTGAAAATATCTAAAACACTGATTGCCATCATCACCCTGCAAGTCACATGCATCGCAACAGCATCTCCCGTACCAAACTTCACCGCAATCTACGATGTAACAAAATCCGGCATTGCGCTCGGTGAGATGAGATCACAACTAACAATCAATCCAGACAATAGTTATACCTACAGCTCTAAAACTGAACCAGTAGGGCTTGCAAGTTTGTTTAGCAGTGAAACTGTAACTGAAACCAGCCAGGGAATACTCAAAAAAAACAACTTTACCCCCAAAACATATACCTATAAACGCGCAGGCGGCGACAGAAATCAAAATACCACCATCACCTTTGACCATGCCAAAAAAAATGCAACTGACGTGACCAATGACAAAACCACTACTCTGAAAATCGACAATTCAATAACCGATCGCCAGATTATACAAATTCTATTGATGAATGACATGCTGGCTGGGAGTACTAAATTAGAATACAAGGTAATCAACAAACAAGAAATAAAACCATATAGTTTCCGAATTCTAGAGCACGAAACTATAGAGACTGAGCTTGGTGTATTCAAAACCACTCCGGTTGTGCGCAAAAGAGAAGGAAGCAGCCGCGAAACAACTTTATGGCTGGCTCACGAGCTATATTATCTTCCAGTGAAGATAGAACAAACAAAAAACGGTTCAACCAAGTTTGAAATGGAAATAATCAAGCTGACTGGAATAGCTGTTCCACCCAAAAAGGCTAAAGAACTCAAAGCCCCCCTTAATCTAACCAATTACTGACAAATATCGATTTCCATTTTTTTATGTTTCTTTTATCCTATAAGGACTCTATTTTAACTGGGGTATACCATGGAAATAAGACCTCTCATTGGAATAAGCACATGCCTTTTGGGAGAGTGCGTCAGATACGATGGTGGGCACAAGCTAGATCGCTATCTGCGCGATACCCTTGGTCAATTTGTTGACTTTACCCCTGTTTGCCCTGAAGTAGATTGCGGAATGACTACTCCACGAGAAGCAATGCGCCTTGTCGACTTTGATGGAAATATCCGCCTGATGACACAAAAAACTAATGTAGACATGACCCCTGGCATGGTTTCGTGGATGAAAGAAAAGCTGAATGATTTACAAGAGCTTCCGTTATGCGGTTTTATCTTCAAATCGAAATCCCCAAGTTCTGGTTTGTTCAGAGTAAAAGTATATAAAAATGGCGAACCGACAAATTTCGGGCGCGGCATTTTCGCACAAGGGTTTACAGACAGATTCCCGCTATTACCAGTTGAAGAAGATGGCAGGCTAAATGATTCCAAACTGAGAGAGAATTTTATAGAACGGATCTTCGCGATGCACAGATGGCGTCAACTGAACCAAAACCCCAAAACTATTGCAGCCTTGACAAACTTTCACGCAAAACATAAATATTCAATGATGGCTCATTGCCCAGCTTCCCTTAAAATTTTAGGAAACTTAGTTGCGAATCATAATACGGGTGATATTAACTCAATATACACGAAGTACTTCGCGGAGTTTATTACGGCAATGAAAAACATTGCAACAGTGCAAAAAAACACCAATGTTCTTGAGCACATAATGGGATACTTTAAAAACCAACTTTCAAGCGATGAAAAGCAAGAGCTAAAACAAATCATAATCAACTATCATAATGAGCTGGTTCCACTTATTGTTCCAATAACTTTGATCAACCATTTCATAAGAAAATACAAACCTGAATATCTCCAGCAACAATACTACCTGAATCCACACCCCAAAGAACTTATGTTGCGTAATCATACATAATTTTCATTTCTATCAACGGTTTAATATAAGCCAGCTCGGTACTACTGCGCCTTGCAATCCTGTAGTTTACTTCTAAAGTTATATTTAGATGACAATTTCTTGGGAGCAATACTATGGGTAAACGCGGAATTTCTATTATCAAAGGGATCGAGGTAGACGAAGTTATTCGTCTTTTGAACAAAGCATATGCAGACGAATGGCTGGCATATTATCAATACTATGTAGAAGCCAAGGTTGTTAAAGGTGCAATGAAAGACGCTGCAATTGCAGAACTTAACCAACACGCTACTGACGAGCTACGCCACGCAGGTATGGTCGCAGACAGAATACTACAGCTTGGTGGGACACCTTTACTTCACCCTGATGAGTGGATATCTCAATCTAATTGCGGATACGAAGCACCTAATGACCCAGATGTATTACCTTTATTACAACAAGCTATTGACGGCGAGCGCTGTGCAATTGAAACCTATTCCAGCATTGCAGACATAACCCGTGATAAAGACATCGTAACCTACGACATGGTTTCACAAATACTTGCCGACGAGGTTGAGCACGAGGAAGACCTTCAAGCACTTTATGAAGATATCGAAGGCTTGATTTCTATGTATAAATCTCGATGAGCTCGCTTATAGAAAGCTTACAACAACTGCACCCTGTTTCTCAGGCACTGATAGCCACACTGTTCACCTGGGCTATGACCGCTGCTGGTGCTGCTCTGGTATTTTTTACTAAAAGCATCAATGCAAAACTACTGGACTCCATGCTTGGCTTTGCAGCTGGCGTTATGATAGCCGCCAGTTTCTGGTCACTGCTTGCCCCCGGACTGGATATGGCAGAAAGCCTGGGGCATATCCCCTGGCTTACGGCAGTAGTCGGATTTATGGGGGGTGGTATTTTTATGCGCATTGTCGATAAATTTCTTCCCCACCTGCACCCGGAGCTTGATATCAGCAAATCTGAAGGAATTAAAACCTCCTGGCAGCGCAGCACTCTTTTAGTGTTAGCTATAACCCTGCATAATTTCCCGGAAGGGTTGGCAATTGGTGTTGCATTTGGAGCTGTGGCTGCTGACCTTCCCTCTGCAACAATAGGCGCTGCTTTTGCACTTGCGATAGGCATAGGGATTCAGAACTTCCCTGAAGGTACTGCCGTATCCATGCCTCTTCGTAGAGAAGGGATGAGCAAATGGAGATGCTTTATGTATGGCCAGGCATCCGGAATCGTTGAACCAATCGCCGGTGTTCTCGGCGCAATGTTTGTAATTTACATGCAACCAATCCTACCCTATGCTCTGTGCTTTGCCGCTGGAGCGATGATCTTCGTAGTCGTCGAAGAGCTAATTCCGGAATCACAACGCAAATACGAAAATATTGACCTAGTTACCATGGCCACTATGGGTGGGTTCTCCGTGATGATGATGCTTGATGTAGCCCTGGGATAAATTTTTTAAGCGTCAACATAAGAGAATTAATAGCACACATGACGCACTATACGCTACATTTTTATTCGATTTACAATGCAAATACAGTCAATTCTGCCATAGTTTTATACATAAAATTAACGCATAATATCTTTCATTGATTCAGCGCCAGTTGATACAAAACAAGGGGAATGGGGTGAAACTAGCGCATTTGAATCAATAGGTTTATAAGCAGCATATATGGGGTATTGCTGCTTATAAATCTAAAACTTCACCGTTTGTCTCTCTAAAAACTAAACGGAATAACGCCACAGAATGTCCAACTGTGGCGTTTTTTTATCTATTCCAGAATAATTCCCAAGTAGCATCAACATTCTCTTTATTAAAATAAACCCATATGTGACTTCTATCATAACTTCCAAATCAAATAGATATTAAAATACAATATAAGTTATTACTTATATTTATTATGCTTATAATTTTAAAAGGCAATTTTGTTATGTTTAGTCAATTATATTGTGATCTACCTGAGATAAATCAGTCATTTCTTAATGGTTTTGACCATTTTAATAATAAAAACTTTCATGCAGCAATTGAGCAATTTACCATTGCTATGAAAGTTGATGGAAAAAAATCCAGCTACTTTGAAAAGTACCTTTCATTTATAAGTCTTTGTGAAGTACTAAATGGCGACAGATCAAGCTTAAATATATTGCGAGAGATTACATCTGCTGATTGCTGTGATGCAGATATATATTGCAACTTGGCAATAGCTGAATTTATATCAAAGCATAGGCGCAGAGCCTTTGCTGCTATTGATAAAGGGCAGAAGATAGGTACGGATCATAATGGTCTAAACCTATTATATGAAATACTTGATACTAGGCGCCCACCAGCTATATCTTTTTTAAATAGAGATAACCCTATAAATGTTGCGCTTGGTAAGTTATCGTACAGACTAAAAAACTCAGAGTTTAAGTCTTGCGATGAGTACCTATGGTCGTATATTAATTAGGCGCTTCTGAAATCACTTAACTGTATAGTCGGATAGCTTGTTAACTATCCACCACTTATCATCTCTTTTAACAAGGTTGAAATAGTCTATATAGCAAACCTTCTGGTTCTCTAACTTTATTTTGGCCTGCGCTATATTATTGGTTATATCAACATAGAAAAAATCGGTACTCCAATTCAAAGAAGCATCATTCTCCTCTGGTTTATACCAAGACATATATTCAGCTTTGTCGATAATTTTTAGCTCTTCACCAACATACACATAAAAAAGCCAACGATCATGCAATATCTGTTCGTAGTACTCAGGATCAGATGTAACATGCCCTTCATGGTAAAAATCTATTATCGCCTTTTGAATATTTTGCTTTTCAGTATCTGACATTATTTCACCAAACAATTACCTAAGAATAGTTAGAGAAGCTTTCTTTATTAATTACCAGACGCTCCATTCCTGGGTAGCCAAACTCTTGCTCAAATTCTTTAGAAACCTTCTCATCATAAGATTCAAATCCAATTCCCTTGTATGCATTTACAGCAGGAGTATTACCCTTAGCTACAGCTATCTGAACAACTTCACAATCGGTATTTTCAATACCATAATTAATAATTGAGTGTAACAGTTTTCTAACTATACCTTTGCCTCTATACTCAGGTTTAGCAGCCACCCACTCAACTACCCATGCATTTTCTAAAAGCCCTGGAAAACAACCAACAAATACAGCCAGATTTGCAGTCATATCTTCCCTTTCCTCCTCAGACAAGCCAAACTTCTCTTGAGTCTTAGCAAAGCACTCTCTAAAGTGTTCGCTATGAATCTCTGGCGTATAATAGCCGCTCATACCAGCAACTGGGACACCATTTTCTTCTGCAAGAATAAAGTTTGAATAGTGAAAAAGAGATTTAATATCAGAAAGAATCATCTCTTTTATAAAGGAAAAGTTCTTCTCTTCTTCTCCCGGAAAAAGCTTGTCAATAAAACCAAGTTCCTGCCCTGAGCGAGCAGCAGTTTTCATTATCCAGAAAATAAAGTCTATATCCGATTCTGTAGCTTCTCTTATGTTGATATTTGCACTCATAGTCCACCCCCAATAAGCTGATATTCCAACTTAACATAAAATACAAATATGGCAATTACAGTTTAATAATACTTAATATTCTAAACGTGAATATCTAACTAAAGCAGCTAAGTATATGTATGAATATCATTAAACCTTGGTCGAATACACCGTATTTCATGATTCTGGTATTATCTATCGGAAACTAATTACAATAAATAATAAATTAGAATAAAAACAAACAATAAACATGGAGGAGGGACGAATCATGGAGCGCCTAAAGGTCCATTCAATCTTATTTTTAGCTGTAATAACATCAGCAGCAATTATTCAAGGCTGCGGCGGTGGATCAAGCCCAAGTGGCGATACTCCACCTCCTGAGGATAATGCTAGTCAAAATGATAGCTCTGGTGACAATTCTAACGACAACCAAGGTAATGATAGCCAAACAGTCATAAACTGTAATGACATCGATACCAACTCCGTTATCAGATTCAATCCAGGCACTCAGGTTTCTACCAATCAAGAAGTGGTTATGGATGCTAGGGCATATGAAAGCTATGCAGATGCAACTTTTAATTGGGATTACGGAGACGGAACTTATTCTTTAAATCAAGCTGGTTCAGATGTCTGGGGAGCAGTAGCCACAACGCATTTCTATGCACTACCAGGGGTGTACACGGTTCGATTAACAGTAAATGACACTCAGGTTTATACATGCCCAATAACTGTGAATGGTGAAGCATTAAAAGTTGCACCACAGCTTTATACACTGCCTTTAATTGCCCTTGATTTTGATCAGCAAGATATAACAAATAATGGCTCAGCTAACCTAACAATAGATTTAATGGATACAAATGGCGTAAAAGCCCCTGAAAGCTCAGACTTTGTCAATGGGATTTATGGAAATGCAATTGACTTATCAACTGGAAACTATATTGCAATAAATGAAATTGCTTCTATCGCCGATGGTTTAGACCAATTTACAATATCTTTCTGGCTAAAAAAGAAAAGTAGTGATGCTCTATCACACTTAACCGCTACACAGCGCACTTACCTTTTTTCACAACTACGAGATGGAATGTCCATTCCTATCATTTACAGTAGAATAGAAAATGACGCTATTGGTTTTGGAATGAGCACCTCAAATGGGGACAATCTAGCAGGAGGAACAATTTCAACAAATTACGCAGCCCTAAGCCACTATTGGCAGCATGTAGCAATGACATGGGATGGAACAAGCTTTAAAACATATGTAGATGGCCAGTTAATTTCTACAAATGAAGGATCAGGAAATTTAGAGCTTGATTCAGGCGCGCTATTTATTGGGGTTAAGGATTCAATATCAACAGAATATGTTACAGATTCTCGCGATATTCACTTCAATGGCTATATGGATGAATTCGAAATGTATGACCAGGCATTAACTCAAGAAGAAATATTTGTTGGGTTTGAATTATGGCATAGCGACCTGCATGCTCACACAACACAGCCAATACAAGTTAAAATTCCTAGCCAATATACAGCTGATGCTAGCAATCAGATATCAGCCACATTGGTTTCAGGTAATTCAAGCTGGCATCTTTCATTAGATAATCCCAATGATGCAATCACAATAATTGGCAGATCAAATAACCACTCATTATCATCGACTGAAACCATTAGACTAAACTATGCAGTGCTGCCTGCTTCTGATGAGGAATATATTCTCACTGTGAATATACTTGATTCCGGAGGAGATTTATTAGAACAGCGTACAACAACCTTTGAAAAAGACTACTCTGGCGCACCTGCTGTTGGAATTAATGAACACAATGGCATTGAAGTAAATCAAGCTCCTTATTTTCCTGTAACCTGCTTTGGATTACATGATCACAGTCAATATGAAACGCTACAAATGTTAACTAACTGGTCTGCTAATGGGGTGGATAAAGGTGGCGGTGAGCGCTGGGAGCGTCCGGTTATAAATACAGGTTTTGCACATGGGTGGAATATTGATTACAGCGCAAACCTATATTCAACTTACCTGGATGACATCTTAACAAATAACTTATTGGCAATTGGCCCAACAACATGGAGCGGAATCAATCCAACCTATGATAATTCAGATATTGATGAGCTGGTTTATTATGTAAACTCAAATAAAGAAAAAGCTGGGGTTCTAATGTGGTCATGGATGGACGAGCCTGACCTACACAGTGTTTCCGCCGAAACCGTTAGAGCCTGGACAGCACTATCCCATATTAATGATAAACAACACCCTGTAGCTACAACTTTAAGAGGAAGATCTTTTATAAGTGACAATTCCGATTACTTTATCAGTGTTATACAGTCATATATGGCTCAATATAACGCAATAAGATTTGGCCGACTTTCTCAACCGCTAAATGGTGTTTATGTTACAGATGTTATTGGTTTTGATTATTACCCGATAGATTGGGCAGAACCACATAGATTTGATGCAACCATAGTAGAAACTATAAATGCTCTTGATAATGCACGCCTATTTAGTCGTGACACGGTTCCTCATTATGATTTTGTTGAAACAACTGATATATATGAGCCACCATATAACACACCGTATGATCCAACCCCACCACAACTTAAAATGCTTTCCTGGATTCATATTGTTCACAAAATGAAACTACTACCGTGGTTCCATCATCATACACAAACACCGGATGAAAACTTCATCGTAATGGCTGATGTGCTTGAAGCAATTGAACACTTTACGCCAGCGTTAAATAGCGGGGATTCTGACTATAGCGTGCAAACTACAATAGACACCTCCGGTATTAATTCATGGAATTTAGGTTCGAGCTATAGCGAAGGGACCCTGGTTTCCCACGCTGGAAACACATATGTATCTCGCCAAAGCCATACGAGTTCTGAAGAATCAGAGCCGATAAATGATGATCTTGTCTTAACATGGAAACAGTGGTGGAAAACTGAATCAAGAATCGATGTTCTTGTAAAAGAAGATAGTGAAAATATTTATATATTTGCAGTAAGACCAACTGAGATAGATATAAATGGAAACTCCATTGGAGCTGTGCGAGATATTAGCTTTAATTTATCAGGCTCTTTTGCTGATGCGAATATTGAGGTTTGGAATGAATCACGAACAGTAACAATGATTGATAACACATTTGTAGATAGGTTTGAACCAAATGATGTTCATGTTTATGTAATACCTAAGTAAATATAAAAATAATAATGGAGGAGAAAGCATGGATTATTCAAAGGCAAAATTGATTTTATCTCTGGCACTGCTAATCCCTGCCCTTGCAATCCAAGGCTGCGGAGGGGGTGGCTCAGGTTCTACGGAAACAAATACCAATGTAGCTACTGATACAAACAATATCGGCAGCGAAGAGTATATCGATAAAGATGCTGAAGCATCAGGATGCACACCGCTTTCAGGGGATAGCGTTTACTATGTCGACAAAAACAACCTTTGTGGCAGCTGTGACGACAACAGAGCCATGGAAAAAAACTCCATAGAAACCCCATGGTGCACAATAAATAG
>QZLE01000050.1 GCA_004796365.1 Gammaproteobacteria bacterium
CATCTAGCCCTCGAGTCTCTCACCAGCTCGGAGGCTTTCTCGTCTCAGGTGACGATTTCAGGTGACATTATGACGGGAATAGAGGGGAAAGACAAAGAATATCGGGGAAGGACTAACCCTTCTGAAACGTTGCTATAATGCGGTATATCGGGGAATTGAGGAAAACCATGAAATGTTTTCAGGATGCCTTCGGGAGGCAGTGGTCGGAGGTTCAAATCCTCTCACCCCGACCAAATTATTTGATTTCTAATGAGTCTAAACCTCATCAAGTACCTGGGTGATCTTGGCCATAACCAGTCCTAAAATTTTGTCTAAACTATAACCTTTCTGCGCTGCTTCTAGTGCACCAGAGAGGTTTTCATTAACCACTTCTATTATGTATTCTTCCTGGTCCTGATCCAATCCTAGCTTCAGGCACTCCATTTCTAGGGTTTTCACCATGTCTGTCATGATTTCGTTATTTCGTTCTTGCTGTTCGGCAACCTTTTTTTCAATCTGCTGAAGTGCGTCATCTATATACTTGGCCATCTTGTGTAAAGACTCGTGTTTTTCTTTAATGTTCATACTGAAGCAAAGCGATTGAACCTTAGATTCTGCACCTTCCATCATAATTGGAATATGCTCATTAATTCTTTTGCATTTTTCTTCATTATCGATGGGCATATTTTTGATTAACAGGGATATGGTTTTGTAATTTAAAATTACCTTGCTACCAAATTGCAGGGTTTTACCCTGCTCGGCAGACTTGGTTAAGATCTCTTCTTCAATCGGAATGAACTGCCACTGGTCATCAACGGTTATTCTTTGATCGTATGTTCTTACCTGAACCGAACAATCAAGGTTGTATGAAGAAGTTGCCTTGAACAGCCGGCCTACAACCTCATTTATAGTATCGCATTCAAAGCACCCCTGGAAAAAATCGATAATTACTCCAAGTTCACCTGCATCACTAATAGCTTCTAGTGCTGCTTTTTTTGCCTTTTCTGCATCGGCATGCAGCTGCTTGTTTAACGAGCTGTTTTGCAAGGCCATTTTTGCTTTGGTGAGCAGTTCTTGTGGTGAGGCTGGCTTGATGACAAAATCATCGCCGCCAACGTCATAGCATTTCATTCGCTCTTCAGACGAATTGAGCCCAGAAACAAATATTACCGGAATGCCCTCTGTAGCAGGTGTATCTCGAAGTCTTTTACAAACTTCCAGACCATTCATATCTGGCATTAATACATCCAGAAATATTAGGCTTGGTTTTAAGGTGCTGATCTGATCAAGGCAGTCAAAGCCGTTATGAACGATTGTCACATCATATTCCTGAGACAATGCCGCTTCCATAATCATTGGGTTAACAGGCTCATCATCAACGATCATTATTTTTGGTTTGTCAGTCACAAAAAAACTCCGAAAAAAATCCATTTTATATCTTCTAAGAATATTCGTCGAAGTCCTAGATAACAAGGAAGAAAGGAAAAAAAATCCCAGGATTTGAACAAATCGTTTTTTTTGTTGCCTATAAACAATAATTGAAGCGTTTTGCCTATCATAGTAATATGAATCCGGCCTATTTTCAGGTTAAAAGGAGTTTATTAATGCAGCAGTTGATTAGTTTTGTTTTGCGTAGAAGGGTCTTTAATCTATGCGCCTTTCTAGCGTGTGTCGGGTTGATCTGTGCAGCATTATTTTTTCAGTACTTCCAGGGTGAAGATCCATGCCCTCTATGTCTCTTTCAGCGCTATGGAATTATAGCTGTAGGCATTGTTTATGTTCTAGCAGCTATTATTCACCCCAAAAAACTTTGGGCGTCTCGATTTTTTGCAGTAGTGATTCTTGTTGTAGCTATCGCCGGTGGCGCTATGTCTGGGAAGCATATCTGGATTCAGTCTTTGCCGGAAGATGAAGTGCCTGAATGCACCCCCCCATTGGATTTTATGGTTGAAATGTCAGGGTGGACGGAAACCATTAAAACTGTATTACTTGAGGGTAGTGGAGATTGCCATGATTCTACCTGGAGTTTTCTGTATCTGACTATGCCAATGTGGGTGCTGATCTGGTTTATCGGTCTGGGGCTTTTTGGTTTCTTGCGTAACTGGATACCGGACGAACAGTCAGGTTACCATGCATTTGGCATCTGATTAATTTATGCCGCAAAAAAAAGGAGCAAACGGAAAATCAGCTAAGGGTCGACCAGCTGCAGGAAAGCAGAGTAAGTCTAACCCTAAAAAACCATCTGTTCCAGCAAAAACTAAGGCACCAAAAAAAACGCCAGCAAAAAAGACTGCGGCCCAAAAAAACAATCCTCCCATAAAAAAGTTTCATTTTTGGAAGCTATTAAGGTTTCTGTTGATAAATAAAATTGCCTTCGCATTATTTGTTGGCGCAGTTATTTATGTTGCCTATCTTGATGTTATTGTCAGACAACAGTTTGATGGTAAAAAATGGGCGTTGCCGGCACGTGTATATGCCAGACCATTGGAACTTTATCCTGGGTATCAGATTACTCCAGAGCAGTTGGTTGCTGAATTAAAAGCTGCGGGTTATAAAGGCGGTTTTAAGCTGGATAAGCCAGGTACTTATAGTATTGATAGAGAACGGGTGCGACTGGTAGCTCGTCAGTTTATTTTTTCTGATGAAAAAGTCTTATCATTACCTGTAGAAATTACCTTTTCTGGTGAAGAAATTCGAGCAATACGCCATGCAGTAAATGGAAAGACGATTGACCTTATAAGGCTGGATCCAGCCTTGATAGCAAGTATTTACCCATCGCATAATGAAGATCGTGAGCTGATTAAGATAGATGACGTACCAGAAAAACTTAAGCAGGCACTCATAGCAATAGAGGATAGAGATTATTATTCTCACTTTGGTATTTCACCATTTGCGATTGTTAGAGCGATGTGGGTAAATATCAAGGCAGGCAAGGCAGTGCAAGGGGGGAGTACCCTGACACAGCAATTGGTAAAGAATTTTTACCTTACAAGCGAAAGAAGTCTATGGCGCAAGCTTAATGAAGCGATTATGTCTTTGTTATTAGAAATCCATTATGAAAAAGACCAGATTCTTGAGGCATACATAAATGAGATTTATCTTGGTCAGGATGGTAAAAGAGCTATTCACGGATTTGCTTTGGCGAGTAAATATTATTTCGGAAAGCCAATAAATCAGCTCGATAATGCACAAATTGCAGTTTTGGTGGGAATGGTTCGCGGTGCTTCATACTATGATTTAAAACGTCATCATAAAAGGGCAAATAAGCTAAAGTCTGTTGTTTTGAAAGTGATGTTGGACCAAGGTGTTATTAATGATCGCGAATACAAAGAGGCTAATAAAAGGGTGGTATATGCTGTTAAAGATAATGAGCAGCAAAGAGCCTACCCGGCCTTTATCGATCTTGTAAGGCGCCAACTCAAAGCTGACTATGCAGAAGAGGATCTGCGCACCGAAGGGCTTCGAATTTTTACAACTCTAGCACCATATATTCAAAATGAGGCTGAAAAATCGCTACAAAGGCAAATCAATAGATATAAAAAACGCAAAGAGCTGGATGGCGCTGTGATTGTTACAAGTACAACCAGTGCAGAAGTGCTGGCGATAGTGGGCGGTAAAAACACGCAGTATAAAGGTTTTAATCGTGCACTGAACGCCAAAAGGCAAATTGGATCCCTGATAAAACCTATGGTTTATTACACTGCTTTGACTCAGCCTGAAAAGTATAATCTATTAACCAAGATAAAAGACGAGCCGATTGAGCTAACAGATGACAAAGGGCAGATCTGGTCTCCAAAAAACTATGACGATATATTTCGTGGTGATATTACCTTACTGGGCGCCCTGGCTAACTCTGTTAATCTTCCTGCCGTAAATTTGGGGGTTGAGCTTGGTGTAGAGGCCGTTGTTGCCAACATTAAAAAAACAGGAGTTGGTGGATCTATAAGTTCATATCCGTCTACGTTATTAGGGGCGGTGCAGATGACACCGTATGATGTTACTCGACTATATCAGGCGCTCGCAAATGGTGGCTCAATAATGCCTATCAGAGCTATCCGGGAAGTGCTTGATAGCCACAACCAGCCACTAAGCAGATATTCTCTGAAGTTAGATCAGGCTTTAGAGGAAAAAAGCGTATACTTGGTAAATCATGCGCTGAAACAGGTAACAAAAACAGGAACCGCGAGCCAATTGTCTTCGGTATTTGCACAAGAAATTGCTGGAAAAACCGGAACTACAAATGACCTGCGCGATAGCTGGTTCGCCGGATATTCAGCAGATAAACTTGCAGTGGTGTGGATGGGTGCAGATCAAAACCAAGCAATAGGCCTGACAGGAGCTTCAGGTGCAATGCAAGTTTGGAGTGGCTTTATGCAAAAGGCCCATATTAGGTCACTTGAACATATGCCCCCAGAGGGAATAGATTATTATTGGGCCGAACAGAATAGCGGCCTTTTGGCGGAAAGGCATTGCAAGGGGGTAGCAGCCACGCCATTTGACACTAGGTATCTGCCGAAAATGACAACAGACTGCAAGTTGACAGGTATTCGTGGTGCTCTGGAAAAGGTTATAGATTGGATTCAGTGACACTGTTATTATATCTAAATGAACATTATTCTTTTTCCAAAATTATTCATTATTGTTGCCATCTTCATATTAAGTGGTTGTAGTGGTGCTTTTTCATCACGCAAGCATCCTGCAAAGGTAGAGGATGCTGGTTCTGTTGCCATGGTTAACAGAAAAACTACAGTAAACAGAAAGCCAGTTCGTGGTAGCAAAGCGGTAATTGAGCTTATGAAAAAGGCGCAGGCCCAATCTAACGCCGGAGATAACAATGCTGCGGCAACTACCATAGAAAGGGCGTTGCGTATTGAACCTAATAATCCGGCACTATGGCATAATTTCGCACTGATTAAGTATCGGCAGGGCGACTGTAAGTCTGCAATTAATATGGCAAAAAAATCTAATAGACACGCAGCTAAAGGGCATGAATTGATACAAAAGAACTCGCAGATTATTGGTGAGTGTAGAAGATAGAAGGCTCAAAAAAACATGGGGAAAAGGGCTAATCATTGCCTCAGGAAAATATATGAGTAGTAATAAGGATCTATTTCAGGAGCAGACACCAGGTGAAATACTTGGTAGCAATGGCCCTTTTATAAATGATATAGACAGATTTTCACCCAGAGAGCAGCAACAAAGCCTTGCCGACAAGGTTGCAGATGCAATCGAAAACCAGCAGGTCCTGATTGCCGAGGCCGGGACCGGAACTGGAAAGACCTTCGCATACTTAGTTCCAGCTTTAATGTCTAATAAGCGGGTAATAATTTCAACTGGGACTAAAACTCTTCAAGATCAACTGTTTAAAAAAGATTTGCCTATAGTTCGTGATGTACTAAAGCGTCCGGTATCCATAGCCCTTCTAAAGGGACGTTCCAACTATCTTTGCCAATATCGTTATGAGAACACTCAATCAGAAGGACGGTTTTCCAGCAAGCAAGAAGTTGGGCATCTGAAAAAAATTACCTCATGGTCAAAGCGCACCAAAACCGGCGATATCGCAGAAGTTACCTCAGTACCTGAAGACAGCATGATCTGGAGCAAGGTTACCTCTACATCGGATAACTGCTTAGGGAAGGAATGCACGTATTTTGATGAGTGTTTTTTGCAAAAAGCGCGTAGAAAGGCTCAAGATGCCGATATTATTGTGGTTAACCATTATCTGCTATTTGCCGATATGGCAATTAAGGAGACAGGGTTCAATGAGATCCTACCTGCAGCAGATGCCTTCGTGATTGATGAGGCTCACCAGATCCCGGAAATAGCATCAGACTATTTTGGTATCACTTTTAGTAGCAGGCAGGTGCTTGAACTTGTCAGAGACTCAGAAATTGAATATCTGCGGGATGCCGGTGACCAGGAAAATTTCACCGATACTCTGGATGCCTTGAAAAAAGCGGTTCAGGATCTTCGGCTAGCCTTTGGGCTAGATCCTTTGCGTGCGGCATGGGATCAGTATAAACAGGATTCTAAGGTAAGTCTGTTGCTTGAGAATATTGATGATTTATTGCAGGAGCTAAAGAGTAGTTTAGAGCCAATGGCCGAGCGTGGTAAAGGGTTGGAAAACTGTCTGCGTCGTACCGAAGAGATATTGGAGCAACTGGAACTATTTGAGAAAAAAGAGGACGAAACAGAAAACGTGCAGTGGTTGGAAACTTATACCAAGGCCTTTATGTTGCGAACTACACCGCTGGATATATCCAAGCCGTTTCAGCAATTAATGGAAAAATATTGCGCCGCATGGGTATTTACTTCTGCAACACTGACCGTAGGTGAAAGCTTTGATCACTTTTGCAATCAGCTTGGGATTGAGAACGCACAAACATTGCTTGTCGGTAGCCCGTTTGAATATAAAAGAAATTCAGTACTATATTCCCCGCAGGATATGCCAGACCCCAACAGCTATGAATATACAGATTCAATTTTAGATGACGTGATGGACCTTATTCGTGAATGTGGAGGTAAAACATTTTTACTATTTACCAGCTACAGGTCGCTTAATCATGCTGCAGATAGGTTAGAGGAAGAGCTTGATTTTCCGTTGTTGGTTCAGGGGACAACTTCACGCACAGAACTGTTGCATAAATTTCGTGATTTAGGAAACGCGGTACTGCTTGGAACAGGGAGCTTTTGGGAAGGGATAGATGTAAAAGGGGAAGCCCTTAGTCTGGTGGTTATAGATAAATTACCATTTTCCTCTCCGGGGGATCCGGTAATGCAGGCACGCATTAATTCCATCAATCAAAATGGAGGTAATGCTTTTATGGATTACCAACTTCCGCGCGCAGTAATTGCCCTGAAACAGGGGGTTGGACGCCTGATTCGCGATGAAAACGATAAAGGTGTAATGGTAATAAGTGATCCACGGCTAATCAGCAAAAGTTATGGCAAAAAGTTTGTTGAAAGTTTGCCACCAATGGCTAAAACACGAGATAGAGACAAAGTTTTGGGTTTTATTCGCTATATAAATCGACAAACTGCGTAAACTGTAGATAAATCAGTTTAATTTATGCTTGAAGTAGGATACAATGCTCAAATGTATGTCAATTTGTTTGCGATATTCCAATTAAGCTTTAAAGTTTTTTTATATTATATAGTTATGCAAATACGGACAGACCAACATCTGCCGTACAAAAAAGCTGGAAAAATCACTAACAATTCATAATTACTTAAATACCCCATATGCCTTGAAGGCATATACAGCTACGGACAAAAGAATGTTTGCAGAAGATATTATTGGAAAAACACCAAAAGTTCAGGTTGCAGTTAGAAGTAAGCGCAGAATTACTCAAACAACCAGCGGCACTGATCTTGATGGCCTTAAAAGGCAGAAAGAATACCTTGTATCCAGGCTTAACGATATTGACAAGCAAAGAAACCAGGTAAAGGCGCAACTACGTGCGTTACACGGTCAACCTGGCAGATCAAGACATGTTGCCAGATTAAAAAATGAAGACGGTAAATTGCTTGCCGATAGAAACGACACCTGTCAGCAGATTGGTGATATCAAAAAGCTGATTAAGGCGATCAACAAAGAAACCCAGCCAAAGCATGAAGTATTGGCTGCTAACTTTATGCGAGTGGTTAGAGATAAAGTTTCTGACGAGGTTTATCAGGAATACCTTGACGCTGCACGTCAGCTTTGTGCCGATGAAGACGAGGCGGCATTGGGCATAGCAGATGTAAAAGAGACATACGATCAGCATAAAACACCGGATCAGGAGTAAGTTTCTTAATTCCATCAAAACCGCTGTTATTCATAGCAGCGGTTTTTTTGTGCCTGCATTTTTTAGTTGACTGGAGCCTATTGCGAAGTTGTTTGCTACTATTACAGAAAGTAAAAAAGTGTTTCAGGAATATTAATTGAAAACTATTTTCTTAACGAAAAGATTTGCAAGGGACGCATCGACTAAGGCTGGCTTAATCAAGCTTTTATTAATTTTGTTAGTGATTCTTTTTGCACATACCATTGCAATGATATTTTTCGAAGGTATGGCAGTAAGTGATGCGATCTGGTTAACTATGACATCTGCGACAACAGTTGGTTACGGAGACCTGTCGGCAGTGACGACAGGTGGACGAATTGCTACGGTGATATTGCTTTACCTTGGTGGAATTGCAATATTGGCACAGGTTGCAGCAATGTATTTTGAATACCGGCATGAAATCAGAAGCAGGATGCTTAAAGGTGATTGGAGTTGGAAGATGGAAAACCATATAGTAGTTTTGAATTGTACAAAAGAATTTAATGAAGATTTCTTTCTTACGGCTATGAATCAGCTTCGACATAGTAGTCTGGAGCTATCTTCAGCTCCAGTGATTATCGTAGGTGAAAGCTTCCAAAAAGGTATTTCCAATACTCTCAGAAGTTTCAATGTTGCTACGGTAACTAAGTCAATCCATGATAATCAGGCATTTGCATATGCATCAGTACTAAATGCGCATACTGTTGTTGTATTAGCGACACACCCGGATGATCCTGCTTCTGATAGTGTTAGCTTTGACTTAATTCATCGCCTGCGTGATATGGGTGTTAAGGCTACTATTATTTCAGAGGTGGTTAAGCTGGATAGCAAAGAAAGGCTGCTTCAAGCCGGGGCAGATCACGTGGTAAGGCCGGTAAGAACATATCCCGAGATGTTGGTCAGAACTATATTGTCTCCAGGATCAGAACAGATTATCGATGATTTATATGATAGTTTTGGGGAAGAGTGTATTCGTTATGATGTCGATGTTAAAGGTAAATGGGCGGACATTGTTGTCAAAATGGTGCAAAATGATATTGGAACGCCAATAGCCTACCTGGGGCTAGATAATCAAGTTATAACAAATGCCAAACCGGATGAAATCATTGAATCAGCAGTAATTTACTTAATTGTTAGAGAAGGTAACTTTAAAAGCTCAGCTGAGATCAATGCAATTCTAGAGAGCTGATCGCAAAATGTCGCAAGGTGCCCAACTTTTTAACTTTAGAATCGACATCACTGATATCGACAATAATAACTATGGCCTGATTACCTATAAGTCTGTTTTGCATCCTTCGGAAACCCTTGAGCGCATGGTGGTGCGCTCTATTTTGTTTGCGGCTTATAATTTTCGTGGCGTGGAGTTTACTAAAGGCGTCTGCGTTGCAGATGAGCCTGATCTATGGACGAAAACAACAGAAGGCAAAATTGATCTGTGGATAGAAATTGGTTTGCCTGGTAACGAAAGATTGCACAAGATATGCAGAGACAGTAACGAAGTATTCTTATTTCTCTATGGCAAGGCATATAATCGATACAAGTGTCAGAAAAGTATTGGAAATATTCACGATAATAATCTGAAAATTTATTGTCTGGATGATAGCGTTATAGATTCAATCTCATCAAATGTATTAAAAAATAACCACTGGGCGATTATTATTGAGGATAATGAAATCACCGTTATTAATGATGATGAAAGCTACTTGCTAAAGATGGAAGTATTGTAATAAAATTTTAATATTAGTGCTGTTTAATCAGTTTGCTTTATTTGAATTTGTACCTCTAACTGGTTGGTATGTAAAAGATTCTATAATTATAATTAGCTTTGTAAGCATAATTTAATTATCACTATTGATTGCTAGGAAATAAAATGCGTGAAGTTGGGCACTTCTCCGATACGGAAAAAATTGGAATTTCAAACCGAATGATAAATAATCTGATGCTGCAGCCAGTATTGGAAGAATATTCGGTTTTAGCAGAAAGATATAAAGTTGCAGATTCGTTTATGGTAGCTTTGCATGATGATATGAAAAAATCAATTGTCTGCAAGCATGTTAAATTACATGGTTCACTAAGATCGGTTAAAAGTGTTTTTGAAAACTACCCTGTACCTATAGAAAAGAAAGATCCTTTTGTTCATGCATTCAATCATAACGCACTTATTAAGCTTGATAAGGATCAGATTTCTTTGTCTGAAGAATATGATCAAGTTAGTAAAGTCAGGTTCGAACGCTGGAACATTAAAGAGATGGTGTGCTGCCCGATCTCCTATCATGGCGAACCATTTGGTGTATTTATTGGGTTTAATCATAAGAGTGTAATTGATGAAGAGCTACTTGGAGATTTTCTTTTGCAGTCACAATTTTTTGCCCCGTATCTCTATAACGCAAATGTTATCGAATCATATATGAGACGAGATGCTATCGCCAAGAGTGCAATTAAAGAACGTCAACAATTTCTTGAGCTTACTTCTCAGCTTAATGCCTTAAAAAGTGAGGACCAAATCTATCAAGTGATATCAGCAAAGATACTGGACCTGTATTCATTTGATATATGTTCGGTAACTGGTTATTCAGAGGATGACAATATATTAAGTGTACGAGCAACATCTCATAAAAAGCAAGCAGAGCAGGAGAAAATAAGTAAGTATCTAGGTGTTTATGGTGATATTAGCTACAGACCAAGTCCAGAAGAGGGGGCAACCGCTACCGCCTATGCGAATAATATCTTTTTTCAGATAAAAGATGCCCAAGAACTTAAAGATTTGCCAATGGCGCCGGCTGATAGAAGAGGTATTGAGGAAGCCGGTGTGCGTTCAGTATTACATGTGCCGATCCGTTATAACAAAGAGCCTATAGGTGTTCTTTCACTTGTGACTCTGTCTGAAGTTGTTAGCCTGGATGAAGAGGATATTGATGTTGCGGTGATGCTTGGCGAATTTATTGGTACAGCGGTAGTAAATGCAAAACAATATAGCTCTGATATTGAGCACCGGCGTCAAATTGCAGAGTTTAATGAAAAACTTCAAAAACGCGTTGAACACCTTGATATAGAAGTTCGTAAAGATAAGCTAACAGCCGTTATGAACAGAAAGGGTGGGGAAGAGATTCTAATCAAGCATACGAATGACAGCACTACTCCACTTTCGATACTTTACCTGGATATAGATCACTTTAAAAAATTCAATGATACCTATGGTCATGACGCCGGTGACGAGTGCCTGATACATTTTGCCAGAAAGATAGAGGAATTTTCACGAAGTATTGATAGTGTTTGTCGATATGGTGGAGAAGAATTTATTATCATCTTGCCAAAGTGTGGTATTGATAATGCAATGATAGTAGCGGAAAGAATACGAGCTGGTGTTGAATCGAGTGTGTTGTTATCTGAAGGGCGTGAATTCTCAGTCACGACAAGTATTGGCTGCGCTGAATGGGATTTGAAAGAAGACTTCATGGATACTATTAATAGAGCAGATCAGGCGCTGCTTAAAGCAAAAGAATCAGGTAGGAATATAGTAATTAATTCAGCTGAAATTGAAGAAAAAATTGCTAACGTCTGAGAACCATGAGCTAATTAATAGTATTGCCTGCCCTCTAGATCCCTTACCTCGTCTCGTAGGTTGTTGTTGCTTTTATCAAGGTGGCGAATCTCTTCACGGATTTCCTTGCGCCTTTCTTGTGAGGTTTCCTTTTTTGTTAACTCCTTCTCAAGATTTTTCAGCTTACGATCATTGGCAGAAATCTTTTGTTTAATATCATAAATCTCGCGTCCATGCCTGTAACCGGCAAGAAAACCTTGCTCAAGGTCAATAGGGCAAGAGCCGCTATAATAATTGCCTGCATACCCCTGTTTAAAACCATTTTTAGGTGTACAGTAGATCTGTATCCCTTCTTCTCTTCCCATGTAATACTGCTCACGGTCAGGAAAAACGCCGTGCTTTTTGCAGGCTTCCCTGTGATCATTTAGGCGTGAACTTGGCTTGCCGCTGGCACCATCTTTGGCACCGATTTCATACCAGTCAGCTTCAAGGCATTCACCTTTAGAAAGTGTAGCGCATCCTGATATAATAATAAGGGAATAAGTTAAGCTAAAAATCGCTAAACTTTTCAGCAGCCTAGTTATAGACATAGTTATCACCTTTAAATCCTGTTATACAATAAATCCACACTATAACTTACAGAAAACGTCATTACTATGGGGATAGGTTATATTTTTCCCAACTTGGGAAAAAGTGGTAGGGGGAGGTCATGTTTTTTTGTACGGGGATTTAAAACCTGGATACCTAAAGTAAATCGGGGTATGACAGTTTTTTGTTTACCCCAATTACATCGGATGCCTTTGAATAAATTCACGCACTGTTGAATTAAACTCTTGTTCCTTTTCTAAAAAGAACATATGCCCGGCTTTATGGAATATATTCAATTCAGAGCCTTCAATGTTCTGGTGTAGAAAGTGGGCATTTTCTATCGGTACTACTACATCTTCATCCCCATGTAATATTGAGGTTGGAACATTAATGTTTTTAAGAAGAGGGGATAGGTGGGTGTCTGAATAACATGCCTTAAACTGTCTCATATAAGCATGCGCTGGCTGCTTTTTGTTTTTGGCGTCTAGAAATACCATTTCCATGAATTTTTGGTTGTTTTTGGCAAATTCTGGATGAAAAAAATACTCATTCATCTTGCTGATTAAATAATCGCGGTTTTCATCAGTTCTTTCTGTATTTAGGATTTCTTCAAGCTCTGGTGTAAACATGATATGAGCCGGGTCGCTAAGCCCTGTGCCTGTACAGCCAAGGGTCATAGATTGAACCATTTCCGGATATAGGCTGTAAAAGCGTTGTACAATAAATCCGCCCATCGACAGCCCAAGAATATGCGTTTTTTTTATGCCAATTTCGTCTAAGACGGATTTAAGGTCTAGTGCAAATATATCCAATGAGTACTCTTCATCAGGTTTGTCTGATTCGCCTGCACCGCGATTATCAATCAGGATAGTTTGATAGTCATCAGACAGGTGTCTGACCTGGCTTGCCCACCCGCTAACGGTTCCGCCAAGCCCTCGTATCAGAACGATAGGCTCACCTTCTCCGTAGGTTTCAAAATAGATATTGACTCCGTTATTAGATGTGTAAGGCATGGATAATCCCTCTGTAGTATTTTCGCTAAAGAATAACGGCAAAATATTACAAAATCTACAGTTTATGTGGGTAATATGGCATCACAATAGCGTTAGTGCCGAAACTATTTATGTTTTGAGTGATTGAATAAGCAAAAATGATAAATACAACAACTTGTTTTTTATGCCTGCATGGCTACATTAGTTGTTTGGTTGCTGCTGTTAGTACTCGTTTGTGGTTTTAATGACTTATTTTCATAAAGAAATTGAAAAACCTCTGAATTAAACATTGCACTTTTTTCTACGAAAAACATATGACCTGTTTCTGGGATAATTGAAAGCTTGGAATTTGGAATATTCGATGCCAGAAAGTGTGCATTTTGCACTGGCACCACTTGGTCGTCTTCGCCATGAATAATTAGTGTCGGGACCTTAATATCTGGTAAGTGTTCTGATAGCCCTTTTTCAGAGTAGCATGCCATCAATTGTCTTTTGTACGAATGATAGGGTTGGGGGTATGCCTTTGTGTAGGAGTGAAGATTTTTCATGTATTTACCATTTCTTTTAACAAAGACAGGGTGAAAGAAATGCTTATGCATGGCTTCTATCAGATAGGAGTGGTTTTCATCGTTTCTTTCCGCGTGCATTATCTCATGCAGTTCACAGGAGAACATATGATGATTAGGGTCGTTTAGGCCCATTCCTGTGCATCCGAGAGTAAGTGTTTTCACCAAATGTGGATACAGATGATAAAAGCGCTGCGCGATAAATCCACCCATAGAGATACCAAGAAGATTAATGCTGTATATTTCCAAATAATCTAGTACGCATTTGACATCTTTTGCAAATAGCTCGATTGAATATTCTGTATCTGGCTTGTCTGATTGGCCAGCGCCGCGGTTATCTATGAGGATAACTTGAAAATGTTTGGCAAAGAATTCTAACTGTGGTTCCCAGCTGCGGACAGTTCCACCCAGCCCTTGTATTAAGACAAGCGGTTCACCTTTACCATGAACTTCATAATAGATTTTTACATCTTCGTTATTTACGTACGGCATTAGAATCCCAGCTGTTATTAGTGGAAAAAATTTTGTTAAGTAGCCATTAAGACATTAAGTATAAAAATATGAGTACAAACAACTGCAAAAAAGCAATATCCATATTTATTAATATATATAAAACTACTTATATAAAATTTTAACTGTTTAGCATTTTCGAATAATTATGTAACTTTTTACATATCATTGTTATAGCTGCATGTAACTATAATAATATGCCTAAAGGCGTTATTTTTGCAAACAAAAATAACGTTGACATTGTTTTCGGCGCAATTTCCTATTTATACAATAAATGCTTGGTCTTGTAGCTAAAATATTTGAACGTATTACTATCAACATGATAGATTATGCGCGATAATCTGGTTTTCGTTTAATCCCATACGGGCTTTATTTACTGAGGTGACTTGTGAAGATTGTTTGTCTTGACCTTGAAGGTGTTTTGGTACCTGAGATTTGGATTGAATTTGCTGAAATGACGGGTATTAAAGAGCTGCGCGCAACTACCAGGGATTATTCAGATTATGATGAGTTGATGAAAATGCGCCTTGGTGTTCTCGATCAGAACAATCTTGGGATGAATGAAATTCAGGAAGTTATCAGTAAAGTTGAGCCTATGCCTGGAGCCAAGCAATTTCTAGATTCAATTCGATCAAAATATCAGTTGGTAATTCTGTCTGATACCTATTATGAGTTTGCAAAGCCTTTAATGGTGCAACTTGGAATGCCAACATTGTTTTGTCATCAGTTGCAGATAGCAGACAATGGTAGAATAGAGAATTACCTGTTGCGCCTTGCGGATCATAAGCGTAAGTCAGTGGAGGCATTTAAAGCGTTGAACTTTAAAACTGTAGCTGCTGGTGACTCCTATAACGATACATCTATGCTAAAGGTTGCTGATACCGGCATCTTATTCAAGGCTCCGGACAATGTTATTGCTGAATTTCCACAATTTCAGACAGCAACAGAATATGATCACCTTGAAAGCCTGATTGATGCGGCATTTGGTGAATAAATCTTTACACACGAACTGTGAATATTCCTGCAGATATTGAATCGATTTTGGTGCACATGTGTTGTGCACCATGTGCTACTGCTCCGATTGAGCGCTTATTGCAAGACGGTTATAAGATTGGGCTTTTCTTTAGCAATTCCAATATTTATCCTTTTGAAGAATATAAAAAAAGGCTTAATGCCAGTGAAAAACTTTCCGGGCTCATGGGGGTTTATCTGGAAGAAGATGAATACGAACATGAAAAATGGCTGGAACATATTCGTGGCCTGGAGAGTGAGCCTGAAAAAGGAATTCGCTGTTCAAAATGTTTTGCCTATAGCCTGAAAAGAACTGCTCAGATGGCAGAGAAACTTGGATATTCACATTTTACTACTACATTGACTCTTGGTCCGCACAAGGTTTCCAGTATGATCTTTGCAGAAGGGGAGAATTACTCAAACTATATCCCTTTTGATTTCAAGAAAAAGGATGGATATAAACGTAGTTTGGAGATGAGTAATGAAATGGATATTTTTAGGCAGAATTATTGTGGCTGTGAGTTCAGTATGCGCGATAGTGAAGCGAGAAAAAAATAAGTCTATCCCTCTTTGAGGTTTAGGCTATCTTCTATGTATCGCAAAATTAATTTTAGCTCTTGTTTGAAGCCAGCTAATAGTGGTTGAAATTCTTCTTCTTCCTCTTCTTCGAATGAATCAACATCTTTAAAAAATAACTCTAATTTTTCAGCTGAGTCAGATAGCCTTTCAGAACCTATTGTTCCGCTTAACCCTTTGATTGTATGGCAATATCGCTCTGCCTCGAAAAACTTCTTTTCATCTATGAAGGTTGGGATTTTTTCTGAAGCATCATTATAATGTCGATAAAAAGATAGCAGAACATTTTTTAAGATAGATTCATTATTGTTGATTCTGCTAAGGGCTGATTGAATATCCAGAATAGTTGTGTCCATATCAAAAATTCCGGTTTCCCGTGGGCGCTCTTCCTGTTGGGTGGTCTTGGATATTTGGTTTTTGCGCTCTTCAATTTTGTCTTTAACCCACTTTTCGATAACATTAAATAGATGATGGGATTCAATAGGTTTGGAAATATAATCATCCATACCTGCTTCAAAGCAAAGTTCACGTGCGCCATCAAGGGCATGAGCAGTCATGGCAATCAACGGGATATCTTTCATCGTTTTTGATTGTTTAAGCCTTTTGGCTAGCTCGTAACCGTCCATTTCCGGCATTTGCATATCAGACAGAATAATGTCGAAGCTTTTATAGGCGACGGCATCAAGTGCTTGAAGACCATTATATGCGGTAGTTATGTTTGCAGAGGTTAAGTCCAGTATTTCCTTTGCGACTTGCAGATTAATATCGTTATCATCAACAATTAGTATGTTGATTCCTTTAAAGCAATCTTCTGCCCAGTTTTTTGAGTCTTTAACCCTGCTTTTTGTTGTTCGATGAATTTCGTGTCCGGATAGTATTTTTGAAGTGGTATTTAATAATGATGAATATTTAATTGGTTTATGAATAAATGTGGTAATCTTTTTTTCAAGGAACGATTCAATTTTTGATCCATAGCCTGATAGTAATATTAATGGGCAATTACTGATTTTTGGATCTTTAATCAGTTTGTTAAACCCATCAGGACCCATTCGGGTAGCAGTTACCTGATCAAGGTAGCATATATCGTATTTCTCATCTTCATAAAAATACGGAGTAATAACGTCGTCGATGTCTAATGCGGTTTCAACGGTAATCCCCAAAGGCAGCAATTCTTCTTGCATATAAAAACCAACTGCCGGATTTTTATCAAAAACCAGGGCTTTTTTGCCTTTAAGGTTTTCGTCAGTCTTGACCTTACTTTCTTCCACAGTTTTGTCCAGCATGAACTCAGAGGTAAAGTAGAAAGTGCTACCTTTTTTAAGTTTACTTTCTACCCATATGTGACCATTCATCATGTCGACTATTTGCTTGCAGATACTTAGCCCCAGCCCAGTACCGCCGTATTTCCTTGTTGTTGAACTATCGACCTGAGTAAATGTTTCAAATAGTGACTGAATTTTTTCCTTTGGTATTCCAATGCCGCTATCGGCAACTGAAAAACGCAGGGTTATTTTATCATGCTCAATGCTATCAAATGATGCGCGGACGATAATATGTCCGGAAGATGTAAATTTTATCGCATTGGCGACAAGGTTAATCAATACCTGGCTAAGACGCAGTGGGTCTCCGATTATATTGCACGGGATATAATTGGTGCCGCAGACTATGATATCAAGCGCCTTATCGGATGCCTTGTTGTAAAACATGTCGACAATGTTATCTAGGACATCTTCCAGGTTAAATGCCACTTGCTCAATTTTCATTTTGCCGGATTCAAGCTTGGTTATATCCAGTATGTCATTGATTATCCCAAGCATTGATTCTGCGGAGCTATTAATTTTATCTGTATAATCTTGCTGTTTTGGATTAAGTCCGGTTTTTTGCAATAGTTCCGATAGACCAAGAATAGCATTCATTGGTGTGCGAATTTCGTGGCTCATATTGGCCAAAAATTCACCCTTGGCCTGTGATGATGCTTCTGCCGCTTCTTTTGCGGTTCTTAGAGCATCGGCTCGCTTTCTTTCTGCGCTTATTAGTTTGTCTTGGGTTTCCGATAAAACCCCCATCGTATTTTCAAGTTCTTTTCTTTGATTGTCTATTGTTGTATACAGAGTTGAATTAAGGATCGGCGATTCAATAAAAGAGCAGATTTGGTGTAAGAAGTTTATGCTGTCTTCATCAATGTCCAGCGGTTCTTTCAAGCTCCAGAGAGATATTAACCCTGTTGCTTTTTCGCTGCGCTGAATCGGTATGTGTAATGTAGTTCGCACCCCATTAAAAAGTGGTATAGAACCAGCGTCAATTTTAGACATCTTGAGGTGCATTATTTTTTTAACATCTCGTATATATATTGGAATATTATTTGTTAAACCTGCTATAGGGGCACCCGATGGGTGATCTGTTGGATAAGGGTTTCTTACAAAATAATTATGAATATTATTTCTAACTTCAAGAAACTTATCTGAGTTGGTTCCGGTGTGCTGTATAACCAGGTGGTCCTGATCAACAATGGAAACTGCTCCAAGGTCAAACGGGTACCACTTCAGGAATTCGTTGATAATGGTTTTGTAGATTTCATCAATTGACTTAAGCTGATTAATCTCAGTTATAAATGATAGAAACTTATGCCGGTTCTTTTCTTCTTCTTCGATAATGTGCTTTTGCCTATTAAGCCATGCGTAATTAGTCATGCTTAAAATTGGGTCTGCAAAAAGGCTTACAAGTTCCTGTGTTCTTTCGACATTAGTTTGATCAACGTGATGATTTTTACCAAATGCGATAACTATTCCAATTTGTTCACTTTCAGAGACAATTGGAAATAACATAACTGAGTTTGCATTCCATGTATTGAAGCGTGACCTAGTAAAGTCTGAGTTATGCTCCAGGTTGGTTTCATCAACAATAATCGGGTTGCCAGAATGCAAACATTGCCCTTCAAGCTTATGGTCTAGAAGCTCAAATTTGTAGTTTTCATAGACTGTTTTAATACCATCGAGCTCATTTGGAAGTGATGACCTTTCAGATGTCAGGTATTTTTTGTTCTCATCCAGCAATAATAGGATAAAACCATCAAAGTAGCTTTCCTTATCCAACTCATTTTTCATTAGCAGTGTAAGGTCTTCAAGTTTTGGGCAGCGTGAGATATTTTTAATCAGCTCAAGCTTATCAAATTGGATTTGTTTGATCTGTTCAATTTCATAACGCTGTTTACCGCTCCTGAAAATTATTGCAATATCATCAATAAAATCGAGGATCTGTAAGATTTGTTCTTCAGTAAGGTCTAAGCGGTTGTTGCAGGAAACAATATGAAAAATCCCAATGGTCTTGTCATCTTCAATTACCGGAACTATGAGGTTGTCTTTTATATTAAACCTATTGATTAGACCTTTGTCACTGGTGGTTATCTTTTTATTAGAGTTAAGGTCATCATCGGTAAAGTAATACCACTTCTTGTTTAGTGCCGCTAAAGAAGATATTGAAGCCCCTTTTTCTAAAGGTAAGTCTTTATTCATTACTTCAATATCTTTCTTTTCGAAAATAGAACTGTAATTTCCGTGGTACTTAATCAGGTTGCTATTGTAATCAACCACCTGAATACCGATCATATTAAAGCCCCAGTTGGATTCCAGGTATTCAGATATCTCTTTTAGAACATCATCAAATGAGTTAGCAAGCGCAAAGCGTTTTATTAGCTGTTTTTCTGATTCAGCCTGCTCAAGTTTTTGTTTCAACTCTTCAATTTTGCTTTCGCTACTCATTTGATGAATATTTCCTTGGCTGTTATTTCAAGAGATCTTTGTTATTTTTATAGAACTCCATACCAGCTTTATATCCAATGTCTCTTAGGGCTTTAAAGTTTGAAACACTCCAGTCGCAAGCATTGGGGGCGTGCTCTTTAGGAATAGTAAAGTTAAGTTTTAGCAGATCTCGATCCCCTTTATATTTTGCTTCAAATATCTTGGTATCATCTTCTGCAATAGTTACAAATGGCAGCATAATCGAAAGGTTGTAAGCGTCTAACAGGTCGCGTGGTTCCCTGATAAGTGCTCGTTTATTAAGAATATTCATAACTATAAAGGTATCAACATCATCGTGTTTTTGCAGGACTCCTTCATAGTTTATGCAGTCTATATATGAGCCTTCAGCATAGAGCTTGCCGTCAATTTCAGTTTGGGATGCAATATAGTAAAGGGATGACCCTGCAGCTACATGCTCTGGAGTGATCTGATTTTTGTCGAATAAAGTAATATCTTGATCAGTAACATTTAAGGCGTTGATATAGATGTCGTGTTCGCAGTTTTTAAGGTTATCGAAATCAATTAAAAATTGTAACTGACGTGATATTCTTGCCAGCGATTTGCTGTTTGGATTTAGTGTGCATGGCGCCCACATGGTTAGCCAAAGATAGTAAAGGTCGAATAGATATTGTTGAAAAGGGGTTTTTGAATAGGCGCTAACAAATGGGTTATTGCTAAGCATAAAAGCAGCCCATTGATCCCATATTTTGGATAATGGCCCAGCGTCCTTTTGGAATACTTTGTAGTCAACAGGAAGAACGTCATAGATTGCATCTGATACTCCAGAACTGCTAACCCAGTTCTCAAGAGCTTCGCGCCTGGTAAATCCTTTTGCGGGGCTTGAATATGCCAAGGTTATGATTGAACCGATGCATGCACCTGCAACTACATCGAATTTCACACCCATTTCATCAAGTGCGATAAGAGCTCCAGCTTCTAATCCCCCTAAAGGTCCTCCGGCTCCAAGTAATAGGGCTTTCTTTCCCATATGATTTCTCTCCATTGTTTACCCAAAAAATTAACATATAAATTATGGGTGATGGATATGGTAATGTATATGCGGCCTACTCGAAAAATTAGTTATATTTTTAAAAATGTGATCTGTTTATACAAACAATAAGGTGCTGATTTTCAAGTGACTAACAATTATGGTTTGTGAAGGTTTGATGGTGGTATCTAGATCTTTTTCTTATTGTAATGACCTTCATTTATGGTCATTATGAATCTGCTAATACAACATCAATTGAATAAAAAACGTTATCTAATTCTTCTTCCATGCGTTTAAGAATTATTAACAAAGCATCTTGATCTTTGCCTTGCTTGCAGGCTTCACTAAGTTCTGCGCAGATTTCTGATAGTCTTGTTGCCCCAAAGGTAGCGCAGCCTCCGTTCAAAGTGTGGCCGCAGGTTCTGATGTCATCATAGCTAAGATTTTCTATGTGCTCTCTAATTGCTTCTATTCTTTGTGGGGCGTCTTTAATGAATAAGTTAAAAAGGTCTGGTAATCCATCACCTAGGGCGAATTTAAGTTCTTCGATAATATCCATGTCCAAAGTGAATTTTGGGTCATCATATTGAACCATCAGTGAACCTTTATTCCTTTTTTGTTGTTGGGGGTGCGCTTAGTAGTTTGGTTAAAACAGTATGAACACATAATTATATTGATCTTGAGTATCCCTACAATAGTTTTTTTAATATCACAATAATCTAAGTTTAGCTTTTGATTACGCAAATTGCTTAATATTTTTACTAAAAAAGTAAGCTATAATGTTAATATTGTTAATTAAGATGTTGAATAATCAGTAAATGCGAAGTTACTAGCAAAGATTTTTTCCCTTATATGTCATTAAATCACTATCCACAAAGTTATAAAAAAATAATATCAGTTGCCTTTATTTTTTTGGCAATAAGTATTGTTACTTTGGGGGGATGCAGTGATCGTGACTTGATGGAATATGCCGCTAATAAGCAAAAATCCCAAAAACAGCCAATAAAAACCACTCTTTTTTCACAAGTGTTAGCATCAGGTAGGCTTAAGGTGGCAACAATTTATTCACCCGTCACATATTATATTGGACCTGATGGGAAACGTGGTTTTGAATATGACCTGATAAATGCATTTGCTGATGCCTATGGACTTAAGGTTGATTTGGTATTAAAAGATTCAATTCAACAGGTTGTTGAGTCAGTTATAACTGGTGAGGCTCATATAGCGGCTGCAGGTATACCAAAAAAAGAAAACGAAGCTAAGAGCTATCGCTTCGGTCCAGTTTATCAACAGGTGAGACAGGAAGTTGTCTGCAATAGAGAAGGAGTTAACCCAGATGATATCAGTCAGCTTTCATCATTAAATTTGGTGGTCGGCAAGGATTCTTCATACATCTCAAGCCTGCTTACATTAAAAGAGCAGTTTCCTGCTTTAACATGGCGTGAAGAAGATAAGTCGGTTGATTATTTGCTAGAGATGGTTGCAGATGATGAAATTGAATGCACAATTGTAGATTCAAATATATTTGAGACTAGCAGGCGATACTTGCCTGAATTGAATGCAACTTTGCATTTATCTAACCAGCAGAAATTGGCATGGGTGTTGCCCAAAAGCGCGAATAAGTTGCATGAGGCAATATCTTATTGGATGAATCATTATGCTGAAGATGGAAAACTGCACCATTTGGAAGATAAATACTATGGCCATTACACGATATTTGATTATGTAAATATCCGTGTGTTTCACAGAAGAATTAAAAGTAGGTTGCCAAAGTACAGAGAGTTATTTGAAAAGGCAGGTAAAGAATACGGGATTCCCTGGACAACTCTTGCAGCTCAGTCATATCAGGAATCATATTGGAATCCCAGGGCAAAAAGCCCGACTGGCGTAAGGGGGCTTATGATGCTAACTTTAAAAACCGCAAGATCTATGGGATATAAAAGTCGTTTGGACCCGAAAAATAGCATCTTCGGTGGGGCAAGGTATCTTGCCAAGCTTATTGGTCAGGTGTCACCAAATGTATATGGCCGGGATAGACTATGGTTTGCATTGGCAGCCTATAATGTTGGGATGGGGCATATACATGATGCACAAACGTTAGCTTATACACTTGGAAAGAATCCAAATTTATGGCAAGACGTTAGAGAGGTGCTGCCTTTGCTTTCCCAGAAAAAATACTATAAAGGTACAAAGTACGGCTATGCTAGAGGTAGAGAGCCAGTACGTTATGTTCAGCGCATAAGGGAGTTTAAAGATATTCTGGATTTGCAGAGCGCGGCAGAGATAGAAGAGAAACTGTTGCAGGAAGTTGATGTAGAGCTTTGATGAGATAATAAACACATCATCTTTACTGTTGTTATATGTAGAATGCTTCTATAGGATAGCCTTATGGTTAAAGTAGAAGACAGATTAAATGAAATTCTGACATCTGATAGCATTGACATTCATCAATGGTTAGCAGCTGTTGATGATAAGACAATTTCTGACAATTATGCGCCGATTAAGCAGGCTTGGGAGTTTGCCAGCAAGGTTTATGGGGAAAAGAAAACCATTGCGGGCGACAGCATATTACATCATGCCATCTGCGTGGCCTCAATACTGATCAAAATTAATCTCGATAGTGAATCAATTTGTGCAGCACTAATGCATGCTGTACTCGATGATGAAAATGTTACTTCTGAGCAACTTTCTGAGCTTTTTGGTTCAGGGCTGGCCCAATTAGTTGAAGGGCTTAATAAAGCTGAAGAGGTAACAAGTTTACGTTCTAATGTGACAGAAAGTGAAATTGTCAGCCAGTCTGAAAAACTTCGTCGCATGGTTTTTGCAACTGCCAATGACGTAAGGGTTGTTCTGATCAAGGTTGCAGAACAGCTTCAGGTGATGCGCGTCCTTGAGAAGATTGAGCCGGAGCAACGCATCGAAATAGCTAAAGAGACAAGGGACATCTATGCGCCTATAGCTAATTTACTAGGTGTATGGCAAATCAAGTGGGAATTAGAGGATCTTGCGTTCAGACATCTTGAAAATAAATCATATAAAAAAATTGCTAAATCTTTGGCAGAACGGCGGGTAGATCGGGAAAGTTATATCGAAAAAGTTACCGATATTGTCAAGAAAGAGCTTGATAGTGCCGGTATTAGAGCTGACGTAAAAGGTCGACCAAAGCACATATACAGCATATGGAAAAAGATGCAGAAAAAGCACAAAAGCTTTGATGAACTATTTGATGTGCGCGCTATAAGGGTAATGGTGGATACGGTAGCCCAGTGTTATGCGGTTTTAGGAGCGGTTCATGGGCTTTGGCGGCATATTCCCAAAGAGTTTGATGATTATATTGCTACACCAAAAGGTAATAACTACCAGTCTTTGCATACCGCAGTCATTGGTCCCGAAGGGAAAAATCTTGAAATTCAGATCCGCACCTATGAGATGCACGAAAATTCTGAGCTTGGTGTAGCAGCACACTGGCGCTATAAAGAAGGCTCTTCATTTAATGCCGGTTTTCAGCAGAAAGTGAACTTGCTACGACAGTATATTGAGTCAGGTCAAGATGAAGATGGCAGCTCAGACTCAGTAAATGAAGCGATTGACGATGTCTTTGATGACAGGGTTTATGTTATCACCCCGAAGGGAAAAGTATTTGACCTGTGTAAAGATGCCACGCCTATAGATTTTGCCTACATGGTACACACTGAAATCGGACATAAATGTATCGGGGCAAAGGTAAACGGAAAGATTGTTCCTTTGACATACAACCTGCAAAGTGGTGATACGGTTGAAATATTGACCAAATCCAATGCCTCTCCCAGTAGGGATTGGCTGGTATCAAGCCTTGGTTTTGTTAAATCATCAAAGACTAAGTCGAAGATAAGAGCGTGGTTTAAGCATCAAAACCTCGATGAAAATATAACCAGTGGTAAGGCATTGTACGAACGTGAAGTTCACCGCCTGGGAATGGATGGCTTTGATATCCAAAAACTTCTGGACAAAAGCCAGTGTCAGACACCGGAAGAATACTTTGCTGCCCTTGGTCGAGGTGAGATCTCAAATGAGCAGCTTTTAACCAGGCTTCAGGAAAATCTTAAACTATCAAGCACCGATACGCATGAAGAATACGCCAATATTGTGCGTAAGCCAAAAGGTCGGGATAGTGGTGATGTCGAGATTTATGGGGTCGGTAATCTAATGACCTATATGGCTAATTGCTGTAAACCAGTTCCAGAAGAGCCAATTGTTGGTTTTATTTCCAAAAACCGAGGGGTAGGTGTGCACAGACAGGACTGCCCCAACATACAAAACCTTAGTGAAGATGATGAACGGTTGATAGAAATATCGTGGAATACTCATACTAAAGGGAATTATAGCGCGTCTCTAAAAATTGAGGCATATGACAGACCCGGACTGTTTAATGAGATATCTCATATTTTTTCTTTAGAAAAGGTCAATATCACAGCCATTAATACCAATACTACTTCGGATAAGATGGTGCTGATGTCTTTTAGTGTTCAGATAACAGACGTGGCAAAATTAAGCCGTGTTATTAACAAAATAGCTAGCGTTCCAAGCGTTATTGATGTGGTTAGGATGGGTTAGAAATAAGAATTTGGCAAGAAACGGTTAGCGGCTAAAACCCCATATCAGGTTCATGTCAATTCGTAGAGCCTTATCGGGAACAATGTGTTCTTTAATATCCAACCCTTGAGTATCAAGGTTTCTGATTATTGGTTTATGCATTTTTTTGCCGATATTATCGGCATAGCTACTGACAATAGGCCTTTTAGGGTCAAGGCTTCTGCGAATCACAACTGCATGTTCACCGTTAGAAAGTAAAACAAAGCTTCCTGGAGGATAAACTCCCAATGCTCCGACTAGAATCATGGTAAGTTTGGCATCAGTTTCTTTGCCTCGTTCGCTGCCGATCTTCTTTATAACATCTTTATTGTGCATCCCAGGGCGGTGAGTTCGTCCAGAGATCATGGCTGAATATTTATCGGCAATAGAGATGATTCTTGCTTCTTCGATAATATTATCGCCAATAATATTATTTGGATAACCTTTGCCATCAACCTGCTCATGGTGCTGTTCAACAATTTCCAGCCAACGTTTGTCGGTAACCCCGCATGCTTCCAGTATGGTTACAGAGGCTTTAGGATGACAGGAAACTGCCTCTTTTTGGATTTTAGTCAGGCGTTCTTTTTGATCTTGCAATTGGCGCTGAAGATCATTCATAGAAATATTTTGGGTAAGAGCTGCGCAAATTAATCGAACTTGTTTTTTAAAACTGTAACTTAACTGATTGGATATCATGGTTGAAATGATAGCTGTATGCACTGGGTGGCAAAGGGTATAGTCATATTCGTGCATCAAACGGATAGCGCCAATAAGCGCCTCTTTATCGCGCTTGAAAAGGTTGATAATAATTTTGGCTATGGATTTAGTTTGTTCTTCAATCTGAAAAGGTTCCTGGTTCATAGTTTCGAACAGTAATCTCAGACGTTGAAATATATTGTGTAAAACATCGAACGGTGTAAGGTTTTGTAGCTCGTTAGAAACCTTGATAGCGCTCGCGCCGGAAATACTCCTTCTTTTCTTGGTTTCCAGGTCATCTTCATCGTATCTGTATGCGCCATTTCGCAATAAAGACTCAATCTGTCTTTCAGAGGTAATTACTGAGCCTGGTTTTAAGATAAGGCGGTCGTCACTATCATATATGGAATAGCCAACTGCTTCATCTATCTTTAGATCTATTGTTGTCAGCTTAATTTTTGACATCTACACACACCTGAATAAATTATTATTTTATATTTATATTATTATAGGTCGTAATTGCGTAATTTTATTATGTTTTTTAATTGTATTGCTTAAAAGATTTGAAGTTTGTGACGTGATTAGTATTTCAGAATATACGGCGGATTTTCTTGAAGTTATTTCTGATAACAGGCTGCTTTTTTTGAGAAGGTTTGGAAGGGGGCGAAGAAACTTTTGTATCAGGTTGGAACATCAAACCAGTCGAGAATTCGGCCAAACAGGCCGCTGGTTGTTGGTCTAAGTCTAAAATGAACATACTCTCTGATTTTATCCTGAGCATCTTCTTCTATTTCCGAAAACATAATGCCGAGCATCTTGGCATCAATGTGCTTGATAATACCATTTGCAATTACGGAACCATTAATAGGATTTGGTAGGGCTATTGATAGAGTTACTTTGAGTTCTTTAAAGCTTTGTTCAATAGGGTGAGTTAGATCAAGGCTAACTCCACTTTGGCTGATATCATTCACAAAAAAAGCTTCAATAAGGCCTTCACCTTGTAATTCAACCTTTATTGGAGCACCATCCTCAGGCTTAACACGGACAAACTTCCTTAGCTTTTTTGATCTTGCCTCTGTTCTTTGTGATGACATCTGTTGTTCTCTATCAAATAGCAGCTTATTTATCGTATATATCTACTCTAAAGATAGCAGCAATTTTAACAAAAGTGTCAGAATTTGCCATTGAGCTGGTAAATATTTCATTTTATTTGCTGCAGATCTCATTTTTTCTAAATGAATTATTTGCAGTCCGGACAGTGTCAAAC
>QZLE01000087.1 GCA_004796365.1 Gammaproteobacteria bacterium
GTGTAACTGGGTGTAATGGGTCTCTATCAGGAAACACCTATACAACAGGTGCAATTACAGGTGATTGTACTGTACAGGCTAACTTTTCTAAAAACAGCTATATAGTAACTGCAAACGCAGGGTCGGGTGGTTCGATTAGCCCATCTTCAAGAGCGGTAAACCATGGTAGTTCTACATCATTTACTGTTACTCCTAATAGCGGCTATTCAATTGATGTAGTTTCAGGTTGTGGAGGCTCATTGTCTGGTAGCACCTATACAACAGGCTCAATAACAGCTGGGTGTACTGTTACAGCAACGTTCAAAGAAAATGCTGCTTCATGTATAGATTACGAAACTGATTTAGAAGAGCACCTTGCAAATGATAGAGTTTGGTCAGAGTATACCGGAACTTGTTGGGGAACGTTCTGTTACGGCGGTCAATGGAATATCTATACCAAAGGCTCCGATATATTGATCAGTCATAACGGAAAAGAAATCCATTCTCTATACGAAAAATCTGATAAACCAGGGTATTGGTATCCAGGAGAATGCCCGGTAATAATAGACCCTGTTCCACCGGTAATTGATAGTGTTGATACTCCAGTTGTTACCAGGGTGAAAGAAGAAAATGGTTATGTTTACTTTAATGTAACTGTTCAGGGTACTGCCAGTGATGCTAATGGTGATCTTAAAGAGGTAAGAATTGGCTACGGTATGGGATCTATACCTTGTTCCGGAAGTGAGAGCTTTACTTGTCTGGTAGAGATTAATATCGCAAAGACTGATTTGCCTACACAGGCTAGCTTCTTTGTAGCCCCGGTTGATGAAGCAGGCAACTGGGGAGATACCGTCGAAGCACCATCAGTAACCTTTGAAGATGTTCCAAGTTGTGTGGATTTTACTGAAACACTGAATGAACACCTTGCTGATGATCGGATCTGGTCAGAATATACAGGGACCTGTTGGGGAACATTCTGTTATGGAGGTGTGTGGAATATTTATACCAAAGGTTCAAATATTCTAATCGGCCATGATGGGTATGAGACCCATACTTTGCATGAGCTAGCAAGTGAACCTGGTACTTGGTACCCAGGGGCATGCCCGGCGCAATAATTGTTAAGATACAAAACCAGCATTAATTGTTTATGCTGGTCTAATTTAAAAAGCCCGGCAGTTGCCGGGCTTTTTGTTATATTTTTTATCTAGTAGGATAGGCGTTAAACATAATCAAACTTTGATATTAATGCTCACCGGGCAATGATCTGATCCCATAACGTCCTGGTGAATCTTGGCCGCGGTTACTTTGTCGGTAAATGCACTATTTACGCAAAAGTAGTCAATTCTCCAACCTGCATTTTTCTGTCTGGCTTGGAATCTATACGACCACCAGCTGTATTGTCCTTCTGCATCTGGGTAGAAGTGTCTGAAAGTATCGGTGTAACCACTGTCTAAAAACTGATCTATCCACTCGCGTTCTTCAGGCAAATATCCTGGATTCTTTTCATTGGTTTTTGGGTTTTTCAGGTCAATTGGTTTATGGGCGACATTCAGGTCACCACATAACACAACGTTTTTGCCCTCGTCTACCAGCTTGTCGCAGATTTCATGGATTCGGTTGTTGAACGCCAGCTTGTATTCCAGGCGCGCGCCCTCGGCCTGCGAGTTAGGAAAGTAGCAGTTGATCAGAGTGAAATTATTGTAGTGCGCTATTATGGTTCTGCCTTCGCTGTCAAACTCTGCGTCACCCATGTACTCAATGCTGTTTGGTTCTTCCTTGCTGTAGATGGCTACGCCGCTGTAACCCTTTTTCTGCGCGGAAAACCAGTAGCTTTTGTAACCATTAATATTTAACAACTCGTCATCAAGTTGGTCCTGTTGAGCCTTGGTTTCCTGGATTGCCAGAACATCTGGTGATTCTTGTTCAATCCATTCAACCAGCCCTTTTTTTTGGCAGGCTCGAATTCCATTTACGTTCCAGGAGTAGAGTCTTTTCATATGCGAACCCTTATGCATCAATCTTATGATACTTGATGCGTTTCGGATTCAGCGCCTCATCACCAACGCGACGCTTATAGTCCTCTTCATAGTCAGAGTAGTTGCCCTCATAGAATACAGCCTGACTATCCCCCTCAAATGCGATAATGTGAGTTGCGATTCTATCTAGGAACCAGCGGTCATGCGAGATGACTACCGCGCAACCAGGGAAGGCAAGCAGAGCTTCCTCCAGTGCACGCAGGGTTTCAACATCAAGGTCATTGGTCGGTTCGTCAAGCAGAAGTACGTTACCACCGCTACGCAAAAGTTTGGCAAGGTGGACACGGTTTCTTTCACCACCAGAAAGATGTTTGATGTGATTTTGTTGGTCGGTACCTTTAAAGTTAAAGCGCCCAACATATGCGCGAGATGGAATCTCGTAATTTCCAACAGTAATATTATCCAGCCCTTCAGAGATCTCTTCCCAAACAGTTTTATCAGGGTCTAGTGCGTCTCTTGATTGGTCAACATATGCCAACTCAACAGACTCACCAACCTTAAACTCACCGCTATCTGGTTGTTCGATACCCATCATCATTTTAAATAGGGTGGTTTTACCAGCACCGTTTGGTCCAATAATACCTACGATACCGCCACGTGGCAGGTTAAAGCTGAAATCTTCTAACAGAAGTTTGTCACCAAATGCCTTGCGGATATTTTTTGCTTCAAGAACCATGTCGCCAAGCCTTGGACCTGGTGGAATATATAGTTCTTGAGTTTCATTACGTTGTTGGAACTCTTTTGATGAAAGCTCCTCGAAACGTGCCATACGAGCTTTACTCTTGGCTTGACGCCCTTTAGGGTTTTGTCGAACCCATTCGAGTTCAGCCTTGATTGCGCGATCATGTGCGGCCTGCTGGCGCTGTTCATTTTGCAGGCGAGCATCTTTTTGCTCCAACCATGAGGAGTAGTTACCTTCCCATGGAATGCCGCGTCCGCGATCCAGCTCCAGAATCCAGCCAGCAACATTATCCAGGAAGTAGCGATCATGAGTTACTGCCACTACAGTTCCCGGGAAGTCGTGAAGGAATCTTTCAATCCATGCAACCGATTCAGCATCCAGGTGGTTGGTTGGCTCGTCCAGAAGGATCATGTCCGGATTTGATAACAGTAGTCTGCAAAGTGCTACACGGCGCTTCTCACCACCGGAAAGCTTGGTTACATCTGCCTCCCAAGGTGGCAGGCGAAGAGCATTAGCAGCCACCTCAAGTTTTCTGTCTAGCTCCCATGCTCCTGAAGAATCGATTTTGTCTTGCAGTGTAGCTTGTTCTGCCAGAAGGTCGTTCATCTCGTCATCGCTCATTGGCTCGGCAAATTTCATACTGATCTCGTCAAAGCGGGTCAGGATTTCTTTGATTTCAGCAACGCCTTCCTCAACATTTCCTCGCACATCTTTTTCCGGGTTTAGCTGTGGTTCCTGTGGCAAATAACCAATATTGATATTGGCCAGCGGGCGTGCTTCACCAAGAATATCGGTATCAATGCCAGCCATAATACGTAGCAGGGTAGATTTTCCTGCACCGTTTAGGCCAAGAACACCAATCTTGGCACCCGGGAAAAATGATAGTGATATATCTTTTAGGATCTCGCGTTTTGGTGGAACCACCTTGCCTACGCGGTTCATTGAATAGATATATTGAGCCATGAAGAATTATTCCTTTTGACGATGGTTATTAAATGAATTTGCTGGGAATTATCCTAGAAATGGAGCGCTTAGTCCACGAATAAGGTGCCCAATATTTTTTGATATTATACAATATCCCACAAACTGGCTTTAGAGGTTATTATCAATGGCGCGTCTGTTAGGCGATATTCTGTTCAATTCAGCAAAAACATTTCCTGATAATCAGGCTGTAGAATACAAAGGGAAGGCCCTGAGCTATACGCAGGTTGTGCAAAGGGTTGATTCTGTTGCTTTCGGTTTGGCAGCGCTGCAGCTGGAAAAATCTGATAGGGTGGCGATCTATCTGGAAAAAAGATTTGAAGTGGTGGATGCGATTTTTGCTGCTGCTAGGAGTGGTCTTGCCTTTGTTCCGGTAAACCCGCTTCTTAAAGCCGCTCAGGTTGAGTATATCCTTGCCGACTGTAATGTTAAGATACTGTTTACCTCATTTATGCGCCTGCGCCAGATCCATGCCGAGATCGCAAACTGTCCTGATCTGGAGTGTGTTGTTCTGGTTGATGAGATTGGTGACGGGCTTGATATCGAGTCATTGCCGTTTCGTGTTATTGGGATAGAAAGTCTGAAACAGGAAGTCGAAGCCACCTTCCATGAGATTATTGATGAGGATGTGGCCGCAATCCTTTATACATCCGGCAGTACCGGCAAACCTAAAGGGGTGGTGCTGAGCCACAGAAATATGGTTGAAGGCGCCAAAAGTGTTGCTGAATATCTGAATAATACTTGTGAAGATAGACTGCTGGCGGCTTTGCCATTTAGTTTTGACTACGGGCTCAGCCAGTTAACCACAGCGTTTTTGGTTGGCGCCCGGGTTTCGCTGCTTAATTTTTTATTTGCGCGCGATATCATTAAGGCGCTGGAACAAAACCAGATCACCGGTCTGGCCGCGGTTCCACCACTATGGCTGCAGCTCGCTGATCTGGAATGGTCTTCGGAAATTGCAAACAATCTGCGCTATATAACTAATTCCGGTGGTGCGATGCCGGTTGCAACTTTGCAAAAATTAAGAACAGCATTACCAAATACCAAGCCATATTTGATGTACGGGCTTACCGAGGCATTTCGTTCCACTTTTCTTGATCCAGCCGAGATTGATAGTCGGCCTGAATCTATGGGTAAGGCAATCCCAAATGCGAAGGTGATGGTGGTGCGCCCTGATGGCAGTGAGTGCGATCCACACGAGCATGGTGAACTGGTTCATCGAGGCGCACTGGTTGCCAAGGGGTACTGGAATGATGTCGAGCGAACTGCAGAGCGTTTCAAACCAGTGCCTGGAGGTTTTGGACAGATAAAGACCGAAGAGATTGCGGTGTGGTCTGGCGATACCGTTTATCGGGATGAGGATGGTTTTCTGTACTTTGTTGGCAGAAAGGATGAGATGATAAAAACTTCTGGATATCGTGTAAGCCCTAGCGAAATTGAAGATGTTATTTATGAATCAGGGTTAGTTTCAGAAGTTATTGCCATGGGAATATCGCACCCCAAGCTGGGGCAGGCTATAGTTATAGTAGTAAAGATAGATAATGGTGGTCTTGAAGAGAATGGTGATGCTGCTAAAAGCCTGCTTTCTCACTGTCGTACCGAGATGCCAGCCTATATGATTCCGCAGCATATACAGATCGAGACGAATCTTAAACGCAATCCGAATGGAAAGATTGATCGCAAGTTTTATGCTGAAGAGTTGAAATGTTTGTTTGCTTAGCGATAGGTTTTTTACCATATTAAATACAAGGGATAAGCAATGGAAGATAAAACGCCACTCAAACACCAAGCCCTGAAACATCTGAAAACCATTGATAACCACCTGGAGATCGATGGTAATATCGTAAAAAATCTGGCAATTCAGGCTGGTTCGGTCCCGTTTTATGCCTATGATAGATCCGCAATTGAGCGTCGCTTAGTTGATATGCGCGCGCGTCTTCCCGAGCAGCTTTTTATCCACTACGCGATCAAGGCCAATCCAATGCCAGCACTGGTGCAGTTTTTATCCGATAAAGTGGACGGATTCGACGTGGCCTCGGTAAAAGAGATGGAGATAGCGCTTGATTCCGGTATGAGTTCAGATTTTATTAGTTTTGCTGGCCCTGGGAAAACTCAACATGAAATAGAAGCAGGAGTTGCAGCTGGGATTACCTTTCATGTCGAATCTGAGACCGAACTGAAGCGGATTATTGCAGCGGGCAAAGAGCAGGAAGAAAAGCCCAAAGTAGCTATAAGGGTTAACCCTGAGTTTGAACTCAAGTCATCTGGCATGCAAATGGGCGGAGGTCCAAAACAGTTTGGTATAGACGCAGAAAAGGTTCCGGCGCTCCTGCGCATGCTTGATCCGGAAGATGCTGAATTTATCGGGTTTCATATCTTTTCTGGTTCACAAAATCTGAAAGAAGAGGCGATTATAGAATCGCAGCAGAAGGCAGTTGACCTTGCTATAGACTTGGCGCGGCATGCAAAGCAGTCGGTTGTAGCAGTTAATATTGGTGGCGGGTTTGGAATACCGTATTTCCCCGGGGAAAAATCGCTGGATTTGGATCCGATCGCAAAAAATTTGGAAAATTTATTGGAACAGATGGATGAGTGCCTTCCAGGTGCGCAACTGATAATCGAATTGGGCAGGTATATTGTTGGAGAAGCAGGTTATTATGTTTGCGAAGTGATAGATAAAAAGGTATCGCGCGGAGAGATTTTTCTGATAACCAATGGTGGTTTGCATCATCATCTTGCGGCATCTGGCAACTTTGGGCAGGTGATTCGCAAAAACTACCCGCTAGTGGTTGGTAATCGTGTTTATTCAGAGATAACCGATGTGGTAAATGTTGTAGGACCACTATGTACTCCGCTAGATATTTTGGCGACCAAGATGGAATTGCCATATTGTGAGCCAGGGGATTATATAGTTGTATTGCAGTCGGGTGCGTATGGGTACAGTGCTAGTCCGCATGGGTTTTTAAGTCATCCTGCACCAGCAGAGCTATTGGTATAATTATTTCGCGTTTATTTACCCAAATACTGCGTTATATTTCCAGGCTTGCTTAGGCACATATTGCATATATGCTTCTGGGCAAGGCTTCCCTTTCTTTTTCATTTGGGGGTCTTGTCTTTGAATAAATATCCTGCGAAATTGAAGCTGGTTTCAATTGGAAATATTCTACCGAATTAATAGAATAAAGTGATTTTGGTGTTCTTGGAAAAAGGTTGGTGCGAAGCCCAACAAAATTTTTGATGTAATATATTTGATTTACCCAGAGGTTATAAATGTCGTTAAAAGATCAATTGTTAAAGGCTGGAGCTGTTGATAAAAAAAAGGCCAAGCAAATTCATCACGAAAGTAAAAACAAAAAGAATAAGCAAGCTAAACAGAAAGAGGCCGAGCAAAGGCGTAAAGAAATAGCGCAAAAAGAGCAAGAGCAAAAACAGCGTGCACAAGAGCTTAATAAGATAAAGAATGAAGAGGCTCAGCAAAAAGCGATTTTGGCTCAGATTGATCA
>QZLE01000074.1 GCA_004796365.1 Gammaproteobacteria bacterium
AACAATCATTTTTTTGACCCTGGGGTCAATTTGAGATGGTACAAAAAGGGTTAATTTGAGGTGATCGTTGACAGTATTGCCTTAAACATGCAACATAAAAAAAGAGGAGTCGTTTGACTCCTCTTTCCTTTTTTCTCCTTTGGTTTGTTCTTCATACCATTCATCTAGATATGAATTTAGTTTTTGGCGGCTGTTTGCTCGTTGTGAGCTTTTGCCTTTTTGGTGTGCTCCGCCTTTTTTGAGTAAAGGGTTTAGAGCGATGATATTTCGTGGTTTCATGTTTATCTCCTATGTTGATAACTTCTTTATTAAATCACCCCTTTATGCAAACCACTTGCTTTAAGGTGTGAAGAACTTTAACTAGGTCGGTTTGCTTTTCCATCACTGAATCGATGTTTTTATATGCGCTTGGAATTTCATCTAGAACTTCCTTGTCTTTACGGCACTCAATCCCTTTGGTTTGGGCTTCTAGATCTTTTCTGGTAAATGACCTTTTGGCCTTGCTTCGGCTCATTTTTCTGCCTGCGCCATGAGAGCAGGAGTTAAATGATTCTGCATTGCCCAATCCTTCTACAATAAATGATTTAGCTCCCATGCTGCCGGGTATTATTCCTATGTCACCATTTTCTGCACGGATTGCCCCTTTTCTGGTTACAAAGATCTTTTCGCCGAAATGTTCTTCTACAGTAACGTAGTTATGATGGCAATCAATAATGCTGTGCTTTGATTGATGATAGGAAAAGCTTTTATCAACAACTGATAGCACTTCGCGCATAATTACGTCGCGGTTGGTTCTGGCATAGTCTTGCGCCCATGTTACAGTTTCGACATAGTCGTTGAATAACTGCGTGCCTTCGCTGAAATATGCTAGATCTTTGCTAGGTAGACGTACATCCTTTGGCATATTGTTTTTGGCTAAAGACATAAAGTATCTACCCATTGCGTTGCCTAGTCCGCGGCTGCCGGTATGTAGCATTACCCAAACATGATCGTCCTGGTCGTAACAAATCTCGATAAAGTGGTTGCCGCCTCCTAAAGTACCCATTTGGCACACCCATGTTTGGGGAAGGTTTTTAACCATCTTCATCAATTCCGGGTGCTTTTTTAAGATTGCATCCAGCCTGTCGTCCAGCTCTTTGCACGCTCGTTTGTGTGCATTTGCAGGTTCATTCATTGTAAAACCTATTGGAACTAGTTTTTCAATGGACTTGCGCAATTTACCAAGATCTTTTGGAAGATCACGACGCTTTATTCCAAGGCGCACTGCTTGCATTCCACAGCCGATATCAACACCAACTGCTGCAGGTATAATTGCTCCTTTGGTTGGAATAATGCTTCCAATAGTTGCTCCTTTGCCGCAATGAACGTCCGGCATTGCGGCGATATGTGAATGAATAAAAGGAAGTTGCGATACATTAATCAGCTGGCTTATTGCATCGTATTCTATCTCATCCGTATAGATTTTTACCGGAACTTTCCCTTTATTTAGTTCGGTATAAATTGGCATAACTAATCCTTTCAGACCCAATAAAAAAAGACCCTGCCAGCACTGCTAACAGGGTCTATCCGTTAGAAGGCTGACAACCTCCTAATATTTTTATAGAGGAGGGTTTAGATTATGTTTTTTCCGATTTGTGAAATAAGTAATTGCATTAAAACCTCCTGAAAGTTAATGTTGAGCGGGTGTGGTATGTTACTCTTATGTTGGACAGTGTCAATAGCCGTTGTTTCAAAAAAAGTATTAATATATTTGTTACATCAATATTTGAGAACAGCTTAATAAAACAGATACCTAATGGTAGATCATTGCCTTTTTTTGGCCTATAAATAGCCTATGAGTGAAGAAAACCGTCAACATAAGCGCATCAAAGTAAACCGAAAAGCGCTTATTGTACAGTCTAATGGTGAGAAAGTTGTTGCTAAAGCATGTGATGTTTCTGTTGCAGGTGTTGGTATTGTGTGTGAGTACAGCTGTGATATTGGGCAGACTTTCGAACTGATAGTAAATCTTCTTGGTAATCCTAAGCAGGGTGTTTTGCATGTTAAGGCTCAGGCAAGGTTTATTAATCTAATTGGCGGTATAGATGCATACAGAATCGGTTTTCAGATAATTGAATTCTATGGTAACAGCGAAAAGCTATTGGCAAGTTATATCCAAAGCAGATCGAATCAACCTTCTTGGGTGTGATTTAGTTTTACAAGATCGGGGGTTTTTGTAGATTGAATTAATAAAGCCAGAGTGCAAATAGAGCACCCTGGCTTTTTAAGTTGTGGATTCAGTTACTGCTTAAAGAATTTGATTGCCAATTCATTAAACTTTTTTGGTTGTTCGTAGTTGGCAACATGTCCTGCATCTGTAATTGAGTGGAATGTCGCTTTTGGAATGGCTTGAGTTAAAAGTTCTGAAAGCCTGATAGGCACAACCTTATCCTCAATACCCCAGATAAAACAAAACTCACAGCTGTTTGTGCCTATATCACGATAAAGAGTCATCATGTCTTCCAGGTGTATGCTTCTGATAGTTGAAAGTAGGGCTTTTTTCAGACCTGAAAATTCCATAAAAGTTAGGTACTGTTCTTTGTATTCTGGATAAAGGTTGTATCTGTATAGATGCTTTTTCAGTGAGGATAACAGTTCCTGGTCTCCCCATAGCTGCATAAGATATTCACCCCACATCGGTATTTTGGTAATCCAGTGATGGGCTGGTATTGAACCAGGTATTCCCGCCGGCCCAACCATAAGTATTTTTTCAACAAGTTTTGGATGCTGCTTGGAAAAATTTGCAGCAATTACTGACCCCATGCATACAGCCATTAGGCTGAATGTGGAATTCTTTGGGAGAAGTTTTTCGGTTATTTCTTTTAGCTGTTTGGTGTACAGCTCAAGATCATAGGTTATTGTTGGTCTATCTGACCCGCCTCGTCCAAAAAGATCGTACCTAATAACTCGGTAACCTGCATCAGCAAGTGCATAGAAATTATGATCCCACAAGAAATATGGAACAGAAAAGCCATGAATCAGAATGATTACCGGACCTTTTTCTGGGCCGGCAATTTCATAGCGGGTATGACCGTTTGAAAGCTCAATAAAATCTCCTGGTAGAGATGCCCTGGTTGTATCATTTAGTTTCTTGGTTTCACTTAGATAGAACATGCTTTTGCCTATTTATGAATTTATTAATCTAAGATTAATATAAATTGGCCTGGCTTCAAGTAAATAAGTCGTATTCTGCAGAACAATTCAGGTTTTATGTTCTTATTCCGAACCCTTTACGGAGTAGATAGATGTTAATCCAGTACAGGGCGATTATAAAACCGATGATTAACAGGTAAGCAGTAAAAATATTAATGTCTGATTGGCCGAGCATTCCATATCTGAAAGCATTAACCATGTATAAAATTGGGTTGCCCAAAGACACGGTTTGCCAAAACTCTGGAAGCATGGTTATAGAGTAAAAAACTCCGCCAAGATAGGTAAGGGGTGTGAGCACAAAAGTTGGGACAATGGAGACATCGTCAAATTTACGCGCAAAAATTCCATTTAAAAAGCCAGCCAGGGAAAACAGTACAGAAGTAAGAAATATTATGCTTGCAGTAATGTATAGGTTATCAATAGATAAATCAGTAAAGAAAACAGATATTAACAGCACGATTACACCAACTATACAGCCGCGCAGGATTCCGCCTGTGATATATCCAAGTAGAATTATTGAATTCGCAGTTGGCGAAATAAGTAATTCATCAATATAGCGTTGGAATTTGGCGCTAAAGAAAGAAGCAACTACATTAGCGTATGAGTTGGTTATTACTGACATCATAGTTAGCCCTGGAACAATAAACTTGATGTAGGAATATCCTTCCATGTCACCTATTCTTGGGCCGATAAGGTTTCCAAAAATTACATAATACAGTGCAATGGTGATTGCTGACGGTAGAATTGTTTGTGGCCAGATGCGCAGGAATCTTATAGTTTCTTTGCGCGATATGGTTAAATATGAAACAATATTTTGTCTATTTAACATATGGTTACCAGATTTTATTCGTTTTAACATTAATAAAATAAATTGCGATTGGCTAATTGTTTACGATATGAACAAATAGCTCTTCTAATCTATTGGTTTTGTTTCTCATGCTGGTTACATATATATCCTGCTGGCCTAACAATGAGAATAGATGATTGATGTTTTGAGTAGTTGATATTTCGACTTCAAGTGTATGGTCGTCAACCATCTTTATTTTATAGCCCTCAATTTTAGGAACATCGTTAACTGTGCAATCCAGGTCCAGAATAAACTTTTCCTTATCTAACTTTTTGAGAAGATCTTTTACTGATGTGTTTTCAATAATCTTGCCGTGGTTAATAATTGCAACGTTACGGCACAGCATTTCTGCTTCTTCAAGATAATGAGTAGTAAGTATGATTGTAAGCCCTTGCTTATTAAGCTCTCGTAAAAACTTCCACATTGAGCGGCGTAATTCGATATCCACCCCAGCAGTAGGCTCATCAAGAATCAAAAGTTGTGGTTCATGCAGTAAGGCCCTGGCTATCATTAATCTGCGCTTCATGCCACCAGAAAGGTTTCTGGATACAGTGTCGCGTTTATCCCAAAGGTCCAGAAGTTTAAGGTATTTTTCAGCACGCTGTTTAGCGGTCTTGTAGTCTACACCATAGTAACCGGCCTGGTTTACTACAATCTGTTCAACGGTTTCAAACAGGCTGAAGTTGAATTCCTGTGGTACCAGTCCAATCATCGACTTGGCTAGGGCTGGCTGTTTAAACAGGTCGTGACCATAAATACTTATCGCACCGCTGGTTTTCTCAACTAGTGAGGTGATAATGCCAATCATGGTTGATTTGCCAGCACCATTTGGGCCTAGCAGGGCGAAGAAATCACCTTGCTCAACCGATAGGCTGACATCAGTAAGGGCTACAACTTCACCCTTATAAGTTTTATTAAGGTTTTCGATTTTTAATGCTGGCATTTTAAGCTCGGCTCATAAATTTGCCGGTAGACGTATTAACTTTAATAACTTCATTGTTTGCAAGGTACTCAGGTACCTGAACCACAAGCCCGGTTGTAAGGGTGGCTGGTTTAGTGCGAGCAGCTGCAGTACCACCTTTGATAGCAGGAGCTGTTTCGATTATTTCAAGGGAAACTGAAGAGGGGAGTTCGATGCTAACCACCTGTTCATCTACCAGAGAAGCGATGATTTCCTCTAGGCCATCGGTCAGATATGGAACTTCATCAGCGATATCAGACTCATTAAGAATATATTGGTCATAGCTCTCAATATCCATGAATGTGTATTGATCGTCATCCTTGAATAGGAATTGAGTTTGTCTTTTAATCAGATCTACTTCGGTAAGGTTGTCGTCACCTATAAAGGTTTGCTCCATTTTTTGTTTAGTTTGAACGCCGGTAAACCTGACTTTGTATAAGGTATTGGCACCACGTGAGGATGGGCTTTTTACATCTATAGTTTTAGCAACATAGAGTTGCCCGTTTATCTCTACAACATTTCCCTTTTTTAAATCACAAGCTTTCAAGTTTGCACCCTGGTTATAATAAAAATTGAATTATGCGCTTAATGGCAGTTTATTTGAAGCAATTATCGCATATTTGTCTCTATTTTTGCGCATTTTTAATCTTTTGGTTATGATTCCAAGGTTGCCTGATTTGGGTGTTGTGTGTTGTTTTAGGAAAGAAGTATTTATGAGTCAAAAAAGTTATGACGTATTAATTATTGGCAGTGGTGTAGCTGGATTGAGCTTGGCATTAAGACTTGCCAGTACTCATAAAGTCGCTGTAATGTCTAAGGTTTCAATTACTGAAGGCTCCAGCAGATATGCTCAGGGCGGTGTTGCTGCTGTTATAGATAAAGATGATTCAATTAAGCTTCATGTCAGCGATACCTTTGATGCAGGTGCCAGCATGTGTGATAAGGATGTTGTTAAACATGTTGCAAAACGATCTGGTGGCTGCATAGAGTGGCTGCAAGATCTGGATGTGAAATTTACAACTGATTTTGACCGCCATGGCAATGAAAGATTGCACTTAACCAGAGAAGGCGGGCACAGTCAAAGAAGAGTTGCCCATGTAGATGATGCAACTGGTAAGGAAATCATCTATAAGTTGGTTGAACTGAGCAAGAAACACGAAAACATTGATATTTATGAGCATCACATTGTTGTTGATCTTATTAAAAGCAGGTCTGAGAAGCAGGGTTCATGTATTGGTGCTTACATTCTAGATAAAAAATCAGATACTATTCGAGTTTTTAAGGCTGCTAATACTGTGCTGGCAACCGGCGGGGCTAGTAAGGTATATCTTTATACTAGCAACCCCGATTGTTCCACTGGTGATGGTATTGCTATGGCTTGGCGTGCTGGATGCCGTGTGGCAAATATGGAATTTAATCAGTTTCATCCTACCTGTCTTTATCACCCGGAGGCTAAGTCATTTTTGATTAGTGAAGCGGTTAGGGGTGAAGGGGGCAAACTGGTATTACCTGATGGCAAGCCATTCCTACATAAATATGATGAGCGCGAGGAGCTAGCTCCACGCGATATCGTTGCACGAGCAATCGATAATGAGATGAAGACTCTAGGTATAGAGTGTGTTTATCTTGATATAAGCCATAAAGGTCCAGAGTTTGTAAAGGAGCATTTTCCTACGATCCATAAAAAGTGTCTAAAATTTGGTTACGATATGTCAGCTGAGAGAATTCCTGTTGTTCCCGCAGCCCATTATACCTGTGGTGGTGTTGTCACTGATGTAAATGGCGCAACTGACGTTCCTGGACTTTATGCAATTGGCGAGGTCGCATATACGGGGATGCACGGCGCTAATCGGTTGGCTAGTAATTCGTTGATGGAATGTCTTGTATTTGCTGAAACTGCATCAAAAGCTATTAAACACTCTAAAGCTGAACTGTTTAAATTTGAAATACCTGAGTGGGATGAAAGCCAGGTAACTGATTCTGATGAGGCGGTTGTTGTTTCGCATAACTGGGATGAGATAAGACGCTCGATGTGGGATTATGTAGGGATTGTTAGAACCGACAAGAGGCTTGCAAGAGCCGCCAGTAGGATTGCCCTTTTACAAAAAGAAATTCATGAATACTATTGGAATTTTAAGGTAAGTAGTGATTTGGTTGAGCTACGGAATTTGGCATTGGTGGCTTCACTGATAGTTGAGTCAGCTCAATCAAGAAGGGAGAGTAGGGGGTTGCACTTTTCTCTTGATTATCCAGCACCAATGATTAGGCCTTTGCCTACGGTGCTAGACCCTAATAAGTAAGGTTTTTTGGTTGGTTCGCCATACCCCAAAAGATTATTGAATTATATCTGAGACCTTTCTGGTAAGCTCTTCAAGGCTTTTGTGCTGCCCTTCTGGTTCAGGTTTAGGCTGCTCAGAAGCTTTTCCAAGCGCTTCTTTTTTATCTTGCTCTTTAGCTTTAGTCTCGGATTTTTCTTCAACAGCTTTAATTACTTCAGATGTTTTTGTTTTCGAATCAGCAACTGTGCCCACGCCTGGCTTTTTGGGGGTTACGCCAGCCTTCTCAGCCGCTTTCTTTTTAGCCATCTTTTTCTTTCTTTTTTCTGCAGCTAGGTGAAGAAATAGCATGCTGACACTTTTGCCCAGAATGGCAATAAGAATCGAAAGGCCAAGACAAATTAGAAATACCCAGTGATGCCCGACTACAACTTCAGTTGTGTGGCCGGGTGAGGCCCAGCCGGGTGTGCTTACTGTATATTGGTCGAATATAGGAAAAAGCTTGTCAGAAATAATGGGGATTTCAAAATCAAATTGCCTTGCAAATAGACCAGCGAAACCTGCGAAGAAAACAACAATCGCGATTGAGTAGAATAGCCAGCCAGATATTGAAATACGTTTCTTTTTCTTCATACAATTAATATTAGCTGCAACATATACAAATTCTAGACCTTAGCTAAGGGAATTCTGCTATTATTTTATTTTTATTAAAACAATAAACTAAGAATATGGATTATTTAAAATTCAAGCGCCTTTTATTAAAAAGGCAGGATGAGATAAAAAATAGCCTTTTGCAACTTAATCAAGCAGGGCAAACAGTTGAGCTTGACCAAGCAATGATGGGGCGATTATCACGAATGGATGCGATGCAGGGACAGGAAATGGCTAAGGCAAGTAAACAGCGTGCAGAACTTGAATTAAAGAAAATTGATGCCGCATTAACCCGTATTGACAATAATGAGTATGGTTATTGCGTTAAGTGTGATGAACAGATTAGCGAGAAGAGGTTGGAGTTCGACCCAACAGCTCTTTTTTGCATTGATTGTGCGAATTAGCCCGAGGTATTTACATGCAGATTACTCATGATAATAGATTTACTGTGAGATTAATGAATTTTGGAGGTCTGTTGATATGGATTGCTGTTGGTATCGGATTATGGGGTACAGTAAGCATCTGGGGTAAGGTAGGTTATGCGTCTAATGATTATTACAGTTTACCGGTTCGCGCCTCTATTCTAGGCTTTCATCTTTTATTTGGAGTCTCTTATCTATTTGGCTGTTTTATTAATAGTCAAAGGTTTTATTCTCGAATTGTACTTTCCATTATTCAGCTTTTCTCAGCTTTTGCGATAACTTCTTTACTTAATACCAATGTAGCAATGGCGCTATTTGTGCAATTTATCAGTCAAGTGGTTTTTTATATCCGGTTTAAGTGGTGCATGTTGATTATCTTAATCTTGACCATTGCTCTATATCTGTTGCTGGAATTTTATTGGGGCAGAGGACAGGCGCTGTCTACTGCAGGACTAATCGCAGTATTTATGTTTTTTATTACTGTTTCCAACTATTACGCTGTTGAAGAAAGCAGCGCCAAAGAGTTATTGGAGATCAGCAATAGGGAGTTGCTTGCTACACAAATCCTGCTAACAGAAACCACCCGTCAATCCGAGCGTATTCGTATTGCCCGAAATATTCATGATCTTGTAGGTCATCACTTAACGGCGCTTTCAATTAATCTAGAGATCGCATCACACCTAACCGAAGGAAAGGCGAAAGAGCAGATAGACCAAGCGCATTCTATATCCACTCTTTTGCTAAGTGATGTGCGTCAGGCAGTTTCAGAGATTCGTGATAATGAAAAAATTAATCTGGCTGATTCGCTATATTCATTGGTCAACAAGCTCCCTAAATTAAATGTTGAGATGCGTATTGATGAAGACCTTGCAGTGCGAGACGCTAAGATTGCAGATGTTATTTTACGCTGTGTTCAAGAATCGCTGACTAATGCCTTGAAACATGCGAATGCTTCTGAGATTAAAATGGATATTAAGATGAATGAAAGTGATATTATGGTTTTAATTAAAGATAACGGCATTGGTGTTACTGATTCACTGAAAATTGGAAATGGACTGACCGGAATGCGTGAGAGAGTAGAATCTGTAGGTGGGGCCATTAGTTTTGATGGTTGTAAGCAGCAGGGATTTGCAATAGATATTAGCCTTCCCATTTCCGGATAAAAAGGCAGGAGGAATTGTGATTAAAGTAGTTGTGGTTGATGACCAAACATTGGTCAGACAAGGTATTTGTACACTTTTAGAATTATCAGACAAAGTGCAGATAGTTGGGCAGGCTGACAACGGTTTGCAGGCGCTTAATGTTATAGAAGAAACCAATCCAGATATTATTTTATCTGATATTCGAATGCCGGAAATGGATGGAATCCAGTTAGTTGCCAAACTGGCAGAGCTAAAGGTTGATATACCAATTATACTGTTAACCACGTTTGATGATCATGAAACCGTATTGCAGGGTATTCAATCTGGCGCTCGTGGCTATATGTTGAAAGATGTCTCGTTGGAACAATTAGTCGGTGCTATTGAAACCGTGATGCGTGGTGAAACCATGGTGCAACCTGCTATTACCGAGCGTGTATTGAAGGGGCTGGTTTCCGGTAATCAAGCCGATGACTCTGCTTCAAATAATTCCAAAATTGAGAAACTTACCGGAAGAGAAACAGAGGTTTTGCGAATGATGTCGGGTGGGTATAGCAATAAAGAAATTGCCAGCGCAATGTCTTTGTCTGAAGGTACTGTAAAGAATCACGTATCGAATGTGCTTTCCAAGCTGGGTGTGCGCGATAGAACCAGAGCTGTTTTGAAGGCTGTTGAGGCTGGGATTTTGTAATTTAATCCAAATTTTAAGAATGTGGAAGATAAAAAAAGCGGCAAACTTAAGTTTGCCGCTTTTGTTTGAAGTCATGATGAGATTAAGAATTAATCGTCATCTTTTTCATCATCGTCATCATCTTTATCAGCGAATTTTGCAGGATTATTCATTTTATCCAGCTTCTTAGGTTTAAATTTGATTTTAACGATTTGATTACGTACACGGTTAGGAATCAGAAATTCATTACATTTTTTAGCTTGAATAATATCCGAAGGGAAGAAGAAATCATCATCCAATGTTCCAACATGTCCAACCGTACCAACAAACTCAAAGTCACGTGTTAGTACCGTTAAACGGTTGTTACCAGCTTCACCAACAATTATATACTTTTCTTTTTTATCAGTAGTGATACCGAAAGGATAGAATAAAGAACCCTCTTCAAGTCCGAAGGCGCCATATTCATTTACAACTGCCTTGGTTGTCAAATCAAGTTCTACAATTTTGTGTGCAAAGTAATCGGTAACAAGCATGCGGTTATTAGAAAGCAGTTCCATACGGAAAGGGGAGAAGATAGATCCAGGTCCGTATGCCGGGGTGCTTATAACTTCTATAAATTCAAAGCTAGATGAGAATTTTTGAATTCTTGCACCAACCAGCTCCGTGATATATATATTTCCAGCTTCATCAGTCTCAATACCATAAGGAGATTTGAATTGCCCAGGCTCAGTGCCTTCAGTACCGAATCTAGCTACTTGCTCACCTGCTTTGGTGAAAACAACGATTTCATGAGTGTACACTGAAGCGGCATAAAGATAGTCGCCAGCGATTTTGATCCCACCAACCGCAAGAATATCACCTGCGTTAAAACCATAACCAAACTGGCCGATAGTTCGCTTAAGTACGCTTTTCTTTTCATCAAATACTAGAACGCGTGAATTACCAGTATCAGCAACATATACTTCCTTGGCCTTCTTATCATATTCAACCGCATTTGGAGATGCCATAAGGTCTGCACCAAAGCGATAATTACCAACAACTCTTGAAGCTGCAGCAGTATTTGCAGGATCAAAAATCTTAACGATAGATTCACCTGAGCTAACTACAGCAAGCTCGCCAGTGCTTAGCACTTCAAGTGAAGATGGGCCTGCAAGGACACCAAGACCACCGAATACAGAGATAAAATTAAGATCTTTATCGAGTATTTTTACCTGGTTGTTTGTCGAATCAGCGATATATACCTTGTCTCCGTTCAGCTTAACAGATCTAGGGAAATTGAAATGGTCATTGTCATATCCAAGGACGCCATACTCACCTGCCATGGCTACAAATTGACATGATGCATTTGTTTTCATGATGGTTTGAGCACTGGTGTTAGCAACAAAGTAGTATGTGCCATCAAATTCAATATCGTTTGGCATGAAGAAGTACGGGTTGGTACAAGATGAAATCATCTCGCCCTGAGCATTGAATACTTTTATGGTGTTATCGAACTCATCAATAACGTGCATTGTGCCGTTATCTTCAACATATAGAGCTCTTGGTCCTATTAGTTGCCCTTCGCCAACAGTGTCGATAAAAGTACCATCGGCGGTAATGCGGGTTATTCTATCATTGCCAAGCTCTGCAATGTATAGAACACCGTTTTTGTAAAAGGCTTCGGCTGGTGAATTGATCTGTCCTGGATCACGACCACCCTCAAGAAATGTGTCGATTCGCTCGCCTGCAGCTGAAAATTTAGAAATTCTATTGCTTCCGGTTTCTGTTATATAGATGTTGTCCTGTTCATCTATAGCAATTCCGGTTGGCGTTGACATAATATTAATATCATCACCACCATAAAATGTTTTAGGTTTAATTATCTGCTTGGCGGATGCCGAAAAAGATAGTGAAACTAATAGTGTCGAAATTATAAATCTCTTCATCACACAATCCTCATATTTAGTTTTATTAAGTTAATTTTTATAGGCATAAATGAGCATATCAGCATGTACTTATAATGACAATTACATATGGGTTACAATATTGTTAAATGTGAATAAGCTCACTTATTCAAACAAAAATATAAGGGGGAATTGAATTGGCATGCTAAACCATGCAAAAAATCAAACCATGCGTAGTAACAGTCGTATGGGTGCGCGCTAATGGTCTTTCTAATTTTCAATTTATATTGAAAAGACCCTAAACCTGGGTAATATTGTCAATCGCTGGTGTTTTCTGCACTATGGGTAATCTACGACCGATACCGAATGATTTGCGATGTACCCTAATAATGGGTGGAGCCTGTCTGCGCTTGTATTCTGCTAGGTCAACCATTCTTATAATTCTTTCAATATCATCAAATCCAGCTTGTTCAATAATCTGCCTTTCTTTTTCAAGCTCCTCATCGGTTAGCATTTCATGTTCGATGTAGATCCTTAAAACGGCATCAAGAACAGGATAGGGTGGCAGGGAATCGGTATCTTTTTGTCCTTCGGATAATTCAGCCGAGGGCTCTTTTTCAATAATTTCCTGTGGAATGATCTCCCTACCGTTTAGGTGATTTATATATTCAGAGAGGGCATACACCTCCATTTTGTACAGATCCCCCAGAAGGTTTAATCCTCCATTCATATCTCCATATAAGGTTGCATACCCCACCGAAAGCTCGCTCTTATTACCAGTCGAAAGTAGCATTGACCCAAAGTGATTTGAATATTCCATCAAAATCTGGCCACGAATACGTGCCTGCATGTTTTCTTTAGTAAGCTTCGAAGGCTTTTGGTTATAAGATTTTGTAAATCTATCTACTGCAAGGTCAAATGCATCTTTGATAGAAATCTCAAACAGCTCTACATCTAAATTGTCACACAGATCTTTCGAGTCATTAACACTGCCACTTGATGAAAAATGGCTGGGCATAGTGATAGCCTTGACGTTTTCCGCGCCTAGAGCTGCGGTAGCAAGGGCTATGGTTAGCGCACTATCGATTCCACCTGAGGAGCCAACTACTACAGACTTAAATCCACATTTTGCTGTATAATCTCGCAATCCCATTATGATCTGCTTGTATATAAGCTCATAGCAAGTAAGTGTGTTAGGCTGATCGTAATTATTAAACTCCGTATTGGCATTGACCTTGAGAGTGCCATCACTAAAATCAACTGACTGAACATCTTCAGCAAATGGGTCGCAAATCTGCAAATATTCACCGCAAGGATTAATAGCAAAACTATTGCCATCGAATATCAGCTCGTCATTTCCACCAACTTGGTTGATGTAAATAATTGGCTTTTTATACCTAATAGCTTTGTCTGTTAATAACTTCACACGTTCACTGTGCTTTTGGATATCAGCTGGTGAAGCATTAATACTTACCAACAAGTCGATATCTGCATCAACAAGCTCTTTAACCGGCTTGTTTTCATACTCAGGCTCAGATTCGCTATTCCAGGCGTCCTCACAGATCAAAAACCCGATTTTAGTATTATTCAATTCAAAGACGCCGGGCAATTGTCCTGGTTCAAAATGACGCATTTCATCAAAAACGTTATACGTTGGCAAAAGTTGTTTGTGATATCTAAATACAACCTTCCCTTTATGTATAACGCATAGTGCATTGTAATAATCTTTACCAATACCTTTATTTTTATCGATAAAGCCAATAACTATTGCAGCTTTAAATCGTTCGCTGCATTCAATAATCATCCCTATGTGTCTGTCTTGCTCTTCAACAAAACCACTTCTCTCAATCAGATCCATTGGATAGTAGCCCGTTACAGCTAGTTCTGAAAAAACAATAAGGTCTGCATCATTTCCATAATTGGAAATTACATCAAGGATTTTTTCGGTATTGCCTGTAAAATTTCCTACAGTGAAATTACATTGTGCAGCTACTATTTTCATATCTTTCCTACATCTAAAATTTTAGCCATTATAATGTAATGAATCTGTCAGCAAAATAAATTTATTCTGTTGGTATAGGATTGGCAAAACTAGTTGGCAAATATACGAAAAACTTTATGAAATATTCAGAATAGATATAATATTTCAAACCTTTTTGAATTACTGAACTAAAATTACTAATAAAGAGATGAGCGAAGATAGAGATTTAGAAAAAGAAGAGGGTGTCGCGGTCCAGGAGGCAAAGCCAAAACTCGGCCAGCCTAAAAGGTACAAAGTTGTTTTACTTAATGACGACTATACCCCGATGGATTTTGTAGTGCACGTTCTTGAATACTTTTTCCAGATGGATAGGCCGCAGGCAACACAAGTTATGTTGCAGGTTCATACACAAGGTAAGGGTGTGTGTGGTATTTATCCTCGGGATATAGCAGAGACCAAAGAAGAACAGGTCAATCGATATTCAAGGGCGGAACAACATCCGCTAATGTGTGTCATAGAAGAAGCATAGAGATCTTTATCTTTCATTAATTACAATAATACGTTGTGTTGTGCATGAGCCGTCAAAAATTGCGGCGATTGCTTTAAAAAAGAGGTGGCCTTCAAATGTTAGGCAAAGAATTAGAATTTACCCTTAATATGGCATTCAAAGAAGCACGTGAGAAGAATCACGAGTTTCTTACAGTAGAGCATATGCTGCTGGCATTATTGGATAATTTATCCGCTTTGAATGTTCTTCGTGCCTGTGGCGCTGATCTATTAATCCTGCGTAATGAGTTAGAGCAATATATTAAGGAAACAACCCCTCTGCTTTCTGAGCAAGACACCAGGGAAACCCAGCCAACGCTTGGTTTCCAACGCGTATTGCAAAGAGCAATTTTTCACGTTCAATCTTCTGGAAGTGATGAGGTTACTGGGGCAAATGTGCTGGTAGCTATCTTCAGTGAACAGGAGTCTCAGGCAGTATACCTACTGCATACTCAAGACATTTCAAGACTTGATGTTGTTAACTATATTTCACACGGTATCGCTAAGGTTGACGGTTATGAATCTATTGAGCAGAAAAAAACTGAGCCTGAGCAGGAAGCAGCAGAAGAGAATGAAACAAAAGAGAAAAGCCCTTTAGAGCTTTACGCTATCAACCTTAATCACCGTGCTGAAGAAGGAAAGATAGATCCTTTAGTTGGGCGAGATAAAGAGATAGAGCGTTCAATTCAGATTCTTTCGCGTAGACGTAAGAATAATCCTCTTTTGGTCGGTGAAGCAGGTGTTGGTAAAACTGCAATCGCCGAAGGTTTAGCAAAACGAATTGTAGAGAAGGATGTTCCCGAAGCACTGAGCGATGAAACCATCTTTTCACTCGATTTAGGAGCGTTGGTCGCAGGAACAAAATATCGTGGTGATTTTGAAAAACGTTTTAAATCATTGCTTGCTGCATTAAATGAGCAGGATAACGTTATTCTATTTATTGATGAAATACATACCATTATTGGAGCCGGATCTGCGTCAGGCGGAGTGATGGATGCGTCGAATCTAATAAAACCTGCACTGGCAAACGGTGAACTTAAATGCATGGGTTCGACTACGTATAACGAATATAGAGGTATTTTTGAAAAGGATAGGGCGCTTGCTCGCAGGTTCCAAAAGATTGATGTGCTAGAACCTTCTATTAATGAAACCTATGAAATACTGAAGGGCCTTAAGCCTAAATACGAAGATTACCACAACGTTAAGTACTCTGCCAAAGGCTTAAAATGTGCGGCAGAGCTTTCAGCTCGTTACATTAACGAAAGATACCTGCCAGACAAGGCTATTGACGTTATTGATGAGGCGGGGGCAAATCTTAAAATTTATGGTGCCGATAAGCGCAAAAAAACCGTAGGTGTAAAAGAGATTGAAGAAGTAATCGCACGGATAGCCAGGGTTCCTATGAAGAGTGTCTCGTCAAATGACAAGCAGATACTTAAGAATCTTGAGCGTAACCTCAAAATGGTTATTTTTGGGCAAGATACCGCGATTGAAGGTGTGTGCTCTTCAATTAAAACTTCCAGAGCTGGACTTGGAAATACTGAAAAACCTATCGGATCCTTTCTTTTTGCAGGGCCGACCGGTGTTGGGAAAACTGAGGTTGCAAAGCAATTAGCCAAAACAATGGGTGTTGAGTTTTTACGCTTTGATATGTCTGAATATATGGAAAAGCACACTATTTCGCGTTTGATAGGTGCTCCTCCAGGGTATGTTGGATTCGATCAGAATGGGTTGCTTACTGAGTCTGTCCTTAATCATCCTCATTCAGTTGTTTTATTGGATGAGATTGAAAAGGCAAACCCAGAGATCTTTAACATACTGCTCCAGGTTATGGATCATGGTACCTTAACTGATAATAATGGCCGCAAGATAGATTTTAAAAACGTAATTTTAATCATGACAACCAATGCAGGTGCGTTTGAACTGGACAAAGCATCCATTGGGTTTGCGGTTCAAGATCACAGCACAGACGGGATGCAAGCCATTAATCGTATGTTCTCACCTGAATTTAGAAACAGAATTGACTCCATTGTTCAGTTTAATCAGCTTGATGCCGCAACGATTGACCAGGTGGTTGATAAGTTCATCTACGAGCTTGAATCGCAGCTGCATGAGAAGTCAGTGACTATAGATGTTAGTGAAGCTGCTCGTGAGTGGATTGGAAAACATGGCTACGACCCAAAGATGGGTGCTCGCCCAATGAGTCGCGTCATCCAGGACAATATTAGAAAACCTCTTTCTGAGGAGCTATTGTTCGGCCGCTTAACTAAAGGCGGAAATGTTTTTGTTATTGTTAAAGACGATAAGATAGAATTTGAGATTACAGAAACAGTGTCAAAAGAGTTGGTTCATTAAAGGTTAAAACCAATTAACCGTTCATACGTTGATTGGAGGGTATGAACGGTTATAGCGTTATTATCTATTTTCTACCCTGTACTCATAATTTCTGTAAAACCCTTTAAAAACTAGCTCCTTATGAGTATTTACAATTTTCTTGCCCGATCTTTCTGCGCATTCCTCCAATACCGAATCCAGGTTTTCTTCTATAAAACCAGGGACATAAGGTTCAAAGAATCCAAGAATTTTTCTCGAGGGCCAAAAAGTATGGAAAAAGTGGGTTTTGGTGCGTTCACCATATTCAGTAATTATCAGGTGGCCGCCTGGCTCTGTTACACGTACAGCTTCAGCAAGAACGTTTTTTCTTGATTCAGGCGGTAATTCATGTAGCAAAAAGAAAATTAAGCTCGCGTCAAAGCTGTTATCTTCAAAAGACAGGTTTTCAGCATTCATCCTGATTAAATTATTGGCCTGTTCGGCAGTTTCAGGTTGAGCACGCAGTTTGCGTGCGGCAGAATCCAGTTGACCCTGGGTAATATCTATCAAGTGATATTCGCTGTCAGCGTTATCCTGTTTTAGTTGCTTAGCCAAATCCGGAGTAATAGAACCATAAACGGCTGTAATCTGCAGGGTTTTCTTTGGCATTATTCTTTTAAAGCGCTCCAGAGTCTTTTTAACAAGTTTTTTGTAATTTCCAAAAAGTATCATATTGACCAGAGGTTCATGATCCCAAAACCAGATCCCGAAAGGCCATACATAAGCCCACCAATAGTTACGAGCAAGGTATTCAGGAGTACCGTCTTTATGAAATTTTTTCCAGATTGCCATTATTGTGTCCGTTCCAAAGAAAAAAAGAAGCAGAATTATAAACTAAATACACATAACCCGTAAGTATTTTGCATAGAGTATTGATGCATAAAAGCTGCAAATAGTTGTCAGGAAAATTAAATATTTTGACATTGAAAACTGGATGCGCAATAAAATTAACTTCTGGTTTTCAATCATCTATATAAATAATGTAAAGTAAAACCTATATAAGAAATAGTTAAACGATTTAAAACGTGCTTTGTGTCACATAAATCAGTCCGTTGCCATACTAAATTTATAATACCCTGATACAAAATGGTTAAGAGAATTATTAATCATTTTCATTGTTAAACACAAAAAGGAGCACTGGATAACCCGTGCTCCTTTTTGTGTGTTTAATGTTAGTATATTGAATATTTTAAAACTTGGGGTTATGGGTGCAGTTACAAGTAAAACGATTGCTTTTGCAGTTATAATCAGCTTTTTTTGTTATAGGGATTTTTCATGGAAATTATCCAAATTAAAGAAATTATTGAAGATGCTGATGCGATTTTAATAGGTGCTGGAGCAGGCATGGGTGTTGATTCTGGGCTGCCTGATTTTCGCGGCAATAGAGGTTTTTGGAAGGCATATCCAGCAATTGAAAAGCTTGGATATTCTTTTTCTGAGATGGCAAACCCCAGGTGGTTCCATGAAAATCCACGCCTAGCATGGGGATTTTATGGTCATAGACTGAATTTGTACCGTGATACCAAACCTCATGATGGATTCTATCAGATCTTGAAATATGCTGAACGCAAGCAAGGGGGTGTTTTTGTATTTACATCTAATGTTGATGGGCAATTCCAAAAGGCTGGGTTTACTGAAAACACTATAGTCGAATGCCATGGTTCCATCCATCACGTTCAGTGTTTAAGGGGATGTTCAGAAATTATTAGTGCAAATACTATTGATGTAAAAGTTGATATGACAACCTTTTTGGCAAACGAACCACTACCAAAATGCCGGGCTTGCGGCGCATTGCTTAGGCCAAATATCTTGATGTTCGGTGATTGGGAGTGGGATGGAGAACGCACTGATATTCAAAATAGAAATTTTGAAGAATGGCTCGATGCAAACAAAGATTCAAATATTGTAATTCTTGAATTTGGTGCAGGTAAAGCTGTTCCTACAGTCCGCTACATGTGTGAACGAATTGCAGGTGATTTTAATGCATCTTTAGTAAGAGTTAACCCCAGAGATGCTGACGGTCCTTCTTGTACCTTGGGGATTGAATTAGGAGCCTTAGCTTTTTTTGAAGAATTAAATAAGTACTAGGTATTCCTATTGATAGATATAGGAACACCACAAGAGAGGGAGAGTTCCCTTGTGGTGCTTGGAGCTACATAATTATTGACACATCTTAAAGATATGATGTCAATAACAATATACTACAATGATGAAACATCTATAACAAAAGGTTTTTATGCTAAATGTGAGGGCATTAACATCAAAGATGAACATTGGTCATCAATTGTGACGGCATCGTTATTTTTTCCCATTTATTTCTTTCTAGTATGTCAGACTCTAGGCCATTTAATCGTCATTAGATCAGGCAAGTTGCTCAAAGCTTGATGGAATTCAGCGCCTAAAAAAAGTACTCCATATGTTGGAATGCACTTAAAATCATATTTTTTTCCCTTGAGGCTAAAGTGAAGAGCGAATGCATGCAAATATGTACGGTCATATTTTTTGCTATCAGAAGAGTATATAGGATCGCCACATATTGGTGCTCCGATACTTTTTAATGCCACCCGGATTTGATGTGTTTTACCTGTAATTGGGCGTATCAAATAAAGGCGAACCCCGCTTTGTATTGGGTATGAAAAGAATTGCGTAATTGCCGGTGATTTAAACGACATATTTAGTTTCCAACTTCCGCGACGAGATCTGGACATGTCACCTTTAATGGTGCCTTGCTTTTTTGCAGGTCGCTTTGCTGAAATGGCCAAGTAGAACTTATCTATTTGCTTGGTCTCGAACAATTTTCCTAATTCAGCAGCAGTTTCTTTATCCTTTGCAAATATTAATAGCCCCGATGTTGCCTTGTCTAACCTGTGGACAGGGTAAAGCAAATCTATTCGTAAGTGCTCCTTTAGTTGAGTAAAAATTCCGCTTTCTTGATTATCATTATGAAAGCCAATACCAGGTTGTTTATCTATGATAATAAAGTGATTATTTTCAAAAATTACTGTAAACAAATCTAGGTTCTCGCTTCTGACGATTTTCGGAAAAATTTAATAAAAAATTAACACATTTATGCAGCAAATATCATTGAAATATGCTCAAGATGAGCTTTAATTATAAGAGAAAGTTTCCAATAAATTTAACAATTTATACATTGGAATTTTTTTTGCTTCCCCGGCAGAAAAAACGAGACATTTCAATTTCAGAAGTATATCATTACTTTGTTGTTTGCTTGCAATTATATACGGAGATTTTAGTGCAAGTTAAGTCCAATCTGGATACTGTTATATCTATAGATGCCACGAAGTTGTCACGGGCAAATAGTCGAATTTCTGTTTTAGAAGCAGAAATCGAGTTGCTGTCTCAATTAGCTGCCTCCGACCATATCGATCACACAATAACTAAACTATCTGAATTCATTAATAATAGATGGGGGTTTAATATATTTGGATTGCAGATTTGTGATAATGCCACGCAAAAATTAGTGTTCCATAAGCTGATAAAAGCAGATTCAATTGGTTCCAATTACTCTTCGTTAGATAATTTTGTACTACCTCTTGATTCTGCGAAGAGCATTTCAGTTGATGCAGCTGTCGACAAACGTTTTCAATATCACTCACTTGAGGATTTGAGTGAATCTGAATATGACTTTGATGCCAAAATCACTGCGAAACTTGGTTTAAAAAGCATGTTGTACATACCAGTAATAGCTGGTGAAAATTCAATTGGTGTGATTAGGATTTCATCCAGTAATGGAAGAATAAGAGTTGTTCCAGAAACTGTTGATGAAATCATTTCTTTGGTTTCAAAGGTTTCAGCAATAGTTGCAAACAAATTGCAGGTATCGCAGATTGAACGGCAGAATCAAGTACAAAACAGAAACCTTAAACTTGTCCATGACCTCAGCGCGATAACTGATTTATCCAGGATTTCCGAGCTACTAGTTCAGGAGATTCTGACCATAGATTCCTTTGATGCAATTATGGTTAATACGCTTGACGCTGAAAAACGAAACTTTTGTTGCAATTGCGTCTATCTGCCATCTCACTTATCGCCAATGCGCACAGTTCTTGAAGGCTTCAAATATAAATTTGATATTAATTCACTAGATAACAGCTGGAATAAAACGCATAAACCGGTAAGGATCGAAAGTAGTCAGTTTGACTTTTGTTCTGCATTTGTAACTGAGCGTTGTCAAAAGTGGGATATGCAGCATCTTGTTGTCCTACCGGTACTAGTCTCTGGCTTCGCAATTGGGGCAGTTTATATTTTCAATCAGGATAAATGCATAAAAGACAGCAAGATACAAAATATTTCAAATATTCTGAAGCTTTTTTCCGGGGCAATTTATAATGCAGCTAGAATTGAAATAGTAAATGCTAAAGAAGACGAACTGCTTAAGATCGAATTAGGAAAGAAAAAATTTCTGAAATTTGTAGAGAAAATAAATCATATTTCTGAACCCCGAAAAATATATCAAAATATCGCAGATGAATTTATCAGATGGTTTCCATTTAATATGGCATCTATACATATGGTGGAAGGGGAACAGCTGTTAACTAAAAATATAACCCTCGACGATTCTGTTGAAGCATCAGTGATTAATGCTTTAAAAAAGGCTCATGAAGATATTAAATTACAAATGGTTCCTGGTGAGAGTGTACAGGTTTCGACTGTATTTAACGATTCAGTAACTCATATTCATGATGTGCAGCAAATAAAAGATCTACCAATGCCCGAAAAAGATGCATATTGCATACAATTTCTCACTGGGCTGCGCACAGTTGTTCATGTTCCAATAAGAATTGGGACCACTCCGGTTGGGGTATTGTCTTTATGGTCCTTTGTAGATACAGTCGATTTAACAAATGATGACATTAATCTCATCGAGCTTATTACATCTTTCTGCGGATCAACAATTAACAATGCGTTTTTGTTCAATACGGTCGAAGAGCAAAAGGATCAAATAGCATCTCAATATGATGAATTAAGTACAACCAGAGATCTTCTTGAAATAGCTCGTGATGATGCCGAAATGTCAGCTCAGGCAAAATCAGACTTTTTGGCAAATATGAGCCATGAAATTAGAACACCAATGAATGCGATTTTAAATTTCGCTGAATTGGTGATGAAAACCAATCTTGCCCCCAAGCAGATTGACTATATTTCTAAAATTAAGAAGTCATCAGATTCTCTGCTTGATATAATAAACGATATCCTTGACCTTTCTAAGATAGAAGCCAATAAATTTGAAATTAACGAATATGAGTTCGACATCATTGATGTATTAAATGATGTCAGTGATATATTTGTTGAGCGTTTTAAAACCAAAGGGTTGGGATTTTATGTTAATGGGGCAGCATTATTAAGAAATAGCTTTATTGGTGACGCGCTCAGAATTAAACAAGTGTTAATAAATATAATAAACAATGCACTTAAGTTTACTCATGATGGTTATATTGAGCTAGGTGTAACTGCCAAAAATAAATCTTCTTGCGACGAACTTCTTCTTGAATTTTATGTAAAAGATACAGGGATCGGCATTAGTTCAGAAAAGATAAACAGGCTATTTGATTCCTTTACACAAGCGGATTCCTCTATTACTCGTGAGTATGGTGGCACCGGTCTCGGTCTTACTATATCCAAGCAGTTGTGTACGATGATGGGAGGCGATATTGCTGTTGAGAGTATTGTTGGCAAAGGTAGTATTTTCCACTTTGCCTTTAGTTTAAAGTCATCACCAACACCTAATCTAATCGACAAGCAAATTACTGCAGATATTTGTCATAAACGCGTTCTGCTAGTAAGCAATATGCCAGAGATGGCTGGTTCTTTCCTCGGTGTGCTTAGCCGTATTAACGCAAAAGCAGATTATATCGACTCAATTGATGATCTTTCTGTATATGTTAAGAAAATGCAAACAGATAGTCGGGGTGTTGATCTGGTTATAATAGATGAAGACCTTTATACCCACGACAGTGTCGACCTGTTGGCAAAGCTTATCACAATTACCGGTGCCAAATGCATAGTTCTACAGTCAATAGAAAACCATGAAACCTATCTTTATTGCGATGCTATTGGAACCAAGCCATTAAATGACTGCTCATTGATTGAGTTAATAGCTTCAACGATGAGCGGTAAAAACAACATCAGTGATAAAAACACCACCACTACAATTACTTCTATTGAAAGAAAGTACTATTCTAGGTTATGCAATAATAACGTACTGCTTATTGATGACAATGAAATTAATCTACAAATTGCTCAGGAACTGCTTGAGCTGGTAGGCATTAACGTGACTCCCGTTAATAGCGGTCTAAAAGCTATAAATGCTATAAATAAACATGAATTTGATCTAGTTATCACCGACGTACAAATGCCTCACATGGATGGTTACAAGCTCACTTCAATTATCAAAGAAACTTATAAAGACCTTCCTGTAATAGCTTTAACAGCTCATGCAATGCATGGATATAAGGAGCAATGTATGGCAGCAGGTATGAGTGATTATATTACCAAGCCTATAAATCAAGCTTCTTTATATCAATGCTTAATTAAATGGTTAAAGCCAAAAACCTTGCACAATGAATCTGCTAATTCAGATCATAAGATAAGCAATATTGCACCTATTACACTCACTGCAGAACAGTTTTCACATATTGATCTTGTGTCTGACATTGATATCTATTCTGCACTGGAAGCCATTGGTGGTAGCAAAAAACTATTTGTTAAGATTTTGCGCACAATCACTATGCAATACAAAAATGCGCCAGCAATCGTAAGAAAAAGACTTGCTGCAAATGATATTGATGGAGCTGTTAATTTAATTCACTCTCTTAAGGGGTTGGTAGGGTCAGTTGCTGCGCAAGAGCTTTATGATGCCTGTAAGCTTTTAGAGGCAGCTTTAGCAGACCATAAAACTCAATTCCGCCCTGACATATTTATTATAATTGATAAACTGGAAAGCGAATTTGAGCCTGTATTAAGCGATATATCAGCAATTATCACTTATGCAATATTGTTAAGCAATTCTGATGTCGCTCCAAAAGAAAAAACACATGATTTTGACTTATTAAATAGTAAGAATCACATTGAAACATTTAAAGATCTTTTGGATGAAAATAACTATAAATCATTGGAATATATCCCATTTATTAAGAAACACTTAACAAATGTTGGTGGTAAGGCAGCTATTACTGAGATTGAGTCCGCAATTGAAAACTTTGATTTCCCAAAAGCCCGCGATATTTTCTATAGTTATATATAATTTCCAATACTTTACCTTCAAACTGCGCTAAGTTTTTGACAAACAGCTGTTTGCATCGTAAATTGTCATCAAGGGGGAAAAGTGCTAGATACTCAAATAAAAATAGAGACGCCTGAAGGAATTGAGCTTGGAGTAAGGATTGCGGGACCAGTGGTCAGAGGTTTTGCATATTTTATAGACTCTTTAATCAAGTTTGTTGTCTACTTTGCTTTATATTTTTTGGTTTTGTTTTCTTATGCTGGGCTAAGCGAATCTTCGTTTAATGTTCTCATAGGTATTCTTCTTATTTTGATGTTCTTTTTTGAGTGGTTTTATTCTGTTTTTTTTGAAATATTTAAAGATGGAGCTACTCCTGGGAAAAAAGTTATGGGGATTAAGGTTATTTGTGATAGCGGGGTTCCAATTACCTGGAGTTCATCACTAACCAGAAATATTGTTAGAGTGGTTGATATGCTCCCATTTTTTTATTTTTTCCCATCTTGCGGAGTGGGATTGCTCTTTATCTTATTTGGTAAAAATTTTAAACGCATTGGTGATATTGCTGCTGGGACTATTGTTGTCCATGCTAAAGAAAAGAACAATACCCATAGAATCGCTGAAGCTGAACCGTTGGTCCCAAGTCAACCCTTAAGCCTTGATGATAAAAAAGCCATAGTAATGTTTTCTGAGAGGTTGAATTCAATGTCTGAGCCAAGAGCTTACGAATTAGCTGATATATTAGAAATACTAACTGATGAACTCGGTCCTAAAGGTGTTGAGAAACTTAATCGTTATGCAAATTGGGTGGTAGGTGAAAAATGAAGCAGCAGACATTTGAACGCCTCCATGCCAAGTTTTGGGATGATTTTGAATCCATGCTTGAGGTATACAATAAAAAGGGAACCTCAAGCGGTTATTCTGCAAATTATTCGCATGAGCGCTTTATAAACGATTACCGGCTTATCTGCCAACACTATTCTTTATCTAAAAGCAGAGCGTATAGCAATAATTTAATTGGACGACTTCACTCTTTGGCTATGGGAGGACATCAAGTCCTATATAAACGAGATAATATACCACTTGGAAGGATTCTTCACTTTATTACTACTGAATTTCCTTGTGCTGTTAGACGTGAATATAAACTTATGATCGTCTCGATTCTGCTGTTTTTTGGTGTTATGTTTGCTTCTGCAAGTTTGATAGTAGCAAAGCCCGATTTGGCATATTCAGTTGTCAGTGAATACCAATTAAAAGGTATTGAAAATATGTATGACCCTGGGGAGAGGAAAAATATTGGCCGCAAAAGGGACTCAGATAGTGATATCCTGATGTTTGGTTTTTATATCAGAAACAACACAGGGATCGGCCTGGGAACATTCGCCAGCGGTATTATCTTTGGTGTAGGTACAATATTTATTCTGCTCTTCAATGCAATTTTTATCGGAGTAATCAGCGGACATATAATTAATGTTGGTTTCATTGATACGTTCTTTCCGTTTGTAGTTGGGCATGGTTCATTTGAACTTACTGCGATAGCGCTTGCCGGCTGCGCCGGCCTTAAGCTTGGAATGGCGTTACTTAATCCTGGAAGATACTCACGGTTTGATTCAGTCAAAAGATCTGCACTACACATTATGCCCATAGTAATAGGAATGATGGGAATGTTCATTATTGCTGCATTTATTGAGGCATTTTGGTCATCGTCTACATTTTTATCAAATGAAACTAAATATATTACCGGTGCAATACTTTGGACTTTTGTAATTATCTATTTTTTATTTTCAGGACGCGGGCGTGCACATAGATAAAATTCAGGCAAAAATAAGACCACGCTCTAACTGGGAGGCTGTTGACCTAGGTTTTTTAATGGCTAATAAGTGGAAGGCCAATATATATATGGTTTGGTTTCTCGTGACTATGCCTTTTTTTGTACTTTCTAATCTCTTGTTCCACGATGATATGACTTGGTTTATATTAGTTTTTTGGTTATTTATCCCAATATATGACCGGTTTGTACTGTTGGTGGTAAGTCGCAGACTATTTGATGAAAAGATTACTGTAGTAGAGGTGATACGCGTTGCCCCGCGCCTAATCTTTAAACACTTTTTCAAGCACTTGACCTATTATCGGTTTGATCCAGCAAGAAGCTTTAACCTACCGGTTTGGTTTTTAGAAAATCTTAGTGGTTCAAAAAGATCTGCTAGAGCAAGAATACTAAAAATTTCGGCCTCAGGAACTGCTTCAACATTAACTACAGCATGCTCAATGCTGGTGTTTTTTTTCTATCTTTCAATTCTGGCGTCACTTATATCGTTTATTCCCGGTTTAAATCTTTTTGGAGATATATTCCGCGATTCATTTGAAAATATAATCGCAATGTATCAGTCGCAGAACTGGTATGTTCAACTATTTGCAAATTCCTTATTCTATTTGGCCATATCATTAGTAGAGCCATTTTATGTATGTGCCGGATTCGCACTTTATCTCAATAGAAGAACAGAACTAGAATCTTGGGACATTGAGCTATCCTTTAAAAATCTGCGCAACAAACTGGAAGAAAAGGATAGAAAATTTGAAATGGCAGGCGTTGCAACTAAGGCATCTAAACTAGCTGTTATTGCTGTAACTACCTGTATTCTGGCACTCACTCCAGTAGTGTTTCCATCTGAATCATATGCTAATACTCAAGGTGTAGAAAACCCTACTAAAAGGGGAGGTACTTGTAAGGCTCCTAGAGAGCCGGTTTTTGAGAATGGTGTTAAACGGTCTTTTGAATGCATTGACTGGGAAGAAAAGCTTAATGAACCAGCAAATAATCGTGCAGAAAAGGAGTTACGAGCACTGCTTTCTGAAGAAAAATATAACAAGTGCTCCGTTGTCACCAAATTTGAACGTATACCTGAAAAAGTTGATACTCCTGATACCAAAAGCATATGGGAGAAGATATGGGAATATTTCTTTGGAGATGATGACAAAGAGCGAGAAAAAGATGATGATTCCGATGAGATATCATTTGCAAATATATTCGAAATAATTATTTGGACGCTAGTAGGAATCGGCATAGTTTATCTGCTGGTACAGCTCTATAAATACCGAGAAGGGCTTATTGAATTTTTCAGCCCCTCATCAGAAAGTAACGAAGATATTCCTACCGAAATCTTTGGGCTGGATATTACTCCAGAATCCATACCAGACCAGCTTTCAGACGAAGTGCTCAAATTATGGGAGGAGGGTGAACACCTCAAAGCACTGGCATTGCTTTACAGGGGTTACCTTTCCAAAATGATACATACTTTTAATGCCGAGATAAGAGCAAGTTATACAGAAAATGATTGCTTGAACTCTGCACGAAAAGTCGTTACTAGAAATAGTCATTTGATAAGTTTATTTTCCCAGATAACAGACCTTTGGCTTAAGGCAGCTTATGCTCATAGGCTCCCTTCAGATGCATCTGTCATCGATTGCTGCCGCTCCTGGCGCTTGAGCTTTGAGGTCGGATCTGCCACTGAAGCTTCTTTTGCTGCTAGAAAAAGTAAGGAATCGACAGATGCTTAAATTTTCAAGTGCGCGACTTATCGCTTTGGTGGTTATCCTTCTGGGAATTTTTCTGGTGTACTACAGTTTGAAAGATTATGAACTGATTGAGCGCGAGCGCTATAACGGATTCAGTTCTCAGGTAGTTCAGGGTAGATATTCAATTTTGCAGGAATTTTTAAAACGGATGGATATGGATGTTAAACGCCATATCCGAGTGACATCAATTAAGGAATTAAGAAGCAATCAGGGAACGATGTTTCTTGGAATATTGCCAGACAGGTATAGTGAAGACGAAATTAAAGCCATTCTTGGTTGGGTAGAGCAGGGTGGGCACCTTATTATTAATGCCGAAATTGCAAAATATTATTATGATGAAGTAGTTGAAAATTCGATACTGAATAATTTTAATATTTCGCGTGAGTATATTCCTTACGATGACAGAGTTGAGTCTGATGCTACAGCAATCAAACTTTCCGAAAAAACCTATGAGCTAGCATATGGTTATGAGCACACTGCTATCTCTATTTCGGAACCAGATCGTCTTATAAGTAGTGATGATAATTCTCAGAAGTTTATCCAGATTAAGTATAAAAAAGGACTGGTTTCAGTATTTAGCTCGACTGAGTTTTTAATGAATAATCAAATTATTGAAAATGATCATGCTCTTTTTTCCTACGATCTTTTTAGCCTAAATAATCCGGAAGGAAAAGTATGGTTAGTAGAACAACCCAGAATGCCCCATTTTACTGACCTTATTTGGGATTACTATCGAAACGTGGTTATTTCTTGCGGCGTATTGCTGTTGTTCTTTCTTATCTGGTTAGGGCGCCGTTTTGGGGCTATCATCACTGATGAGAATACCTACAGTCGCAGTTTAATTGAGCAAATTCATGCTGCAGGAATTTTTGCAGTTAAAACTAAAAGTCTTAATAGCCTTGTCGTTAGAGTAAGAAAAGACCTTAGAAGAAAAATTGAACGCAAGCATCCGTCAATCGCCTTTGACTCCGATTGTGACGTTATTGGAGAGATTGCGAAAATTACACATCTTGATAGAAAAGATGTTGAATTTGCATTTAATTATAAGATGGCCCATCAACAAATTGAATTTTTAAATATTATCAAAGCATTACATAAAATAGGTAAATTAATATGAACCCTGAAGATAACGCTAGTCCTGAGAATATGAAAGTTGAAGCCCTGGATAATGAAGCTGGAATAATTAATCCGGATACATGTCATAGTGCGACCACGGTAGATGAAGAGAATCCAAATGAGTCCTCGGTGATTGATATTTCTGCAATTACTCAAAAAGCTGTTGCGATAAAAAACGAGATTCATAAAGTACTGGTTGGACAGGATGACGTCGTAGAACAGGTTTTGATAGCACTATTTGCTGCTGGCCACGTCTTAGTTGAAGGTGTTCCAGGACTTGGTAAGACTTTGCTGGTAAGAGCTTTGGCACAAACCTTTGATGGTAAACACGGAAGGATACAGTTTACTCCAGACCTAATGCCTGCAGATGTTACCGGGCATGCAATTTATGATATGAAATCAGAGCAGTTTAAGATTCGAAAAGGGCCTGTATTTACAAATATTTTATTAGCAGATGAGATAAATAGGGCTCCAGCAAAGACGCAAGCTGCGTTGCTAGAAGTTATGCAGGAGTTCCAGGTTACGATCGAAGGGAATAGCTTTTCTATGTCACGTCCATTTGTTGTGCTCGCAACGCAAAACCCCGTTGAACAGGAGGGAACCTACCCATTGCCGGAGGCACAGGTTGATAGATTCCTATTAAAAGTTCATATGTCATACCCGACCGATGAAGAGGAGCGTCAATTAGTTGCGAATGTCACTTCAAACAGTTTGGCAAGTACACTTGATGTAGATACGATTGAAAGTATCGCCAATAAAGATGATATTCTTGAAATTCAAAAAGCAGTTGCCCAGGTTCTAGTGGACCAGCGAGCTGTAGAATATGCAGTAAACATTGTTCGAGCCACTCGTGACTGGGGAGGTATCTATTTGGGTGCAGGACCAAGGGGGAGTATATCACTAATCAGGGCTGCCAAGTCATATGCAATGCTTAACGAACGTGACTTCGTAACCCCAGATGATATCAAACATGTAGCTCTTCCTGTTCTGCGTCACAGAATCACCCTTACCGCAGACTTTGAGATTGAAGGCTACACTGTTGATAACGTTCTTTCTTCAATTATTCAAAAAACTCCGGCACCGAGAGATTAATGCGACCGACTAACTTTCTATTATATATATTGCTTGTTTGGGTCGGAATTGCCTTTGCCTCATCGCATGAGCTTGTATCTACTGATGTTTGGCAATTTTTTGGTATCTGTCTGATTTTTTTATCATCCTTAAATATTATTTTTCTTTACCTTATAAAAAAGCCACAAATTTCAAGAAAGGTCAACACCACATTGCCGGTAGGTGTTAAAAGCATGGTGTATATGACCGTTAGCAATATGTCTAAAAGAACAATTAAAGTTAAATTAACCGATCACGTTTCACAACAGCTTAACCCCCAAAACGATGTCATAATTGAAACTATAAAAGGAATGCATGGGTGTACTGCAAATTATTCAATTGAGCCTATCTCGCGTGGGAATTTGCAGTTTTACCGAGTTGAGATTCTCTTATCTACGCCTTTTTCCCTATTTAGTATTAAACGCATGATTGATCTGCCCCTCGCTGTTCGGGTTTATCCAAATTTCTCTGAAATCACTAAATATACAATACTCGCGACAGATAATAATATTAGCCAGATGGGCATCAAAAAACGACAAAGACGTGGTGAGGGAATGGAATTTCACCAGCTACGTGAATATCGCCAGGGGGATTCATTACGCCAACTTGACTGGAAAGCAACGTCAAGGCACAAAAAACTAATCTCAAAAGAATACCAGGATGAAAGGGATCAGCAGGTTGTTTTTCTGATAGATTGCAGTCAACGCATGCGCTCTAAAGATGGTGAAATGAGTCACTTTGATCACGCTTTGAATTCGATATTACTATTATCTTATGTAGCCCTAAAACAGGGAGATGCTGTTGGGTTTCACGCTATAAATGGTATTGATAGATCTTTGTCACCACGAAAGAGTATAACTTCAGTCAAAAGCATTCTTAATTCTGTGTATGATCTTGAACCGACCCTATCCCCGCCGGATTTTATAACTGCAGCAACGAATTATCTTAAAACTGCAGAAAAAAGATCGCTTATTGTTATTGTCACTAATGCGTGTAGTGAGGATACTCAGGAGCTAATTACAGCGATAAACATGCTGCGCAAAAACAATCTTGTTTTAATTGCCAACCTTAAAGAAGAGTGTCTTGAAATTACTTTTGAAAGCGATATAAATAGCTTTGACCAGGCACTTATTTACGCTTCTGCTCATGAATATATGTATTACCGAAATAAGGAATTCTCATCTATTAGAGCCACAGGCATACAGTTTATTGATGTAATTCCTCAAAAAATGCCAGCGGCAATTGTTAACAGGTATCTTGATATCAAAGCATCATCCCAGCTTTAGTTTATATATTCTATACACCCCAACTAACTTAGTTTTAACACAAGTGTTAAAGGGTACTCAATTCTATATTTATTATTGATTTTATCCTGATAACTCAAAAATTTACTCTAAAATTATTGTATCAATAGATACATATTTTAAAGAATGAATAAAGCTGGCTGCCCATCAATTTCTTTTAAACAGGCTCACATATATTTTGCCCTGATTTATACCATTTTATGCAGTTTTAATGCATCTGGCTTTGCATTGCATGATTCTCAGGAAAGATACATTATTTCTCCAGAGGCGAAATTATTTGAAGATGCTGATGGCATTAGTTTTCAAGCAGTGAGGAACTTACCAGCCACTTCTTTTAAAGCTAATGAGGTTGATTCTGTTAGCATTGATGATAGCAGCAAATTTTATTGGATTAAGTTTCAGATAAAGTATTACTCAAATTCACCCAGCCATTATCGAAATTGGTTTATGGAAATAGCAGCACCATCGCTTGATATTCTGGATATTTATTTCATTGAGAATGGTAATACAACCTCACACCATTTGGGGGATGATAGGCCATACAGGGTACGCCCAGTTCAGCATGGTAATTATATAATAGATTTTAGAACCCATTCAAAATACGAGACTATTGCCTATATTCGTGTAAAGAATAGCATCTCTACTAAATTGCCAATTCGAGTTTGGTCACATCAGGCTCTTTTTTCTGAATCACAAGTACTGCAATATCTGGCAGGAATTTGTTATGGCATTTTGTTGATAATGGTTATATATAACTTGGCAACTGGAATAACCATAAAAGATAAATGCTATACATACCTGGCAATTTATATCTTGACAGCATTTGTCTGCCTAATATCCTATGATGGCTCTGCCAGGCAGTTTCTTTGGCCCAATAGCCTTTGGTGGGAGAGCAGGGCATTGTTTTTTTGGGAGTGTTTAGTAGTCTTTTGGGGTATACAGTTTTCAAGAAACTTTATAGATTTAGAAAACAACTATCCAATGCTTGTTAAATCTCTATATTCAATCCAGTTTTCTGCCGTACTGTGTGCAATAGTCTCAATAATAATCCCGATGAATATGTTCAGTATTTTTATGGTCTTTGCATATTCAATAATCACATTTTTATTTATGATACCGGTCGCTAAGCATGCCCATAAGTCAGAAAAGCTGTTCTTCATTTTGGCTTGGTTGCCTTTATATGTTGTCACTATAGTTTTGATAGCCGGGAAAATTGAGCTTTTCGATTTCAATATTAATTCCATCAATAAAAGATATTTGTATTACCCACTTCTGACTGCACAGTGCTTGCTTTTGTCATTAGCTTTAACCCGCAGATACAATGCAATAAAAAATAGCAAAGAAAAAGCAGAGCAATACGCTCTTGGCTCTCTACAAAGGTATAAGGATTTATTTACTAACTCAACCGCCGGTATGTTTGAGATTAGCTATAACGGTAAGGTGTTATATGTAAACCCACAAATCCTGCAAATCCTTGGCTATGACTCAGAACAAGAACTGTTGAAAAATGATAACGCACTTGATACCAGTCTATTTGTTAATGCTGCGGATAGAAAGCGTTACTTAAGGCTCCTATTAAAAAACGGACGTGTAACAAATTTTGAATTTCAATTTAAGAGAAAAAATGGAGAAATTGCCTGGGGGCTTGTTTCCAGTTGCCTGGTAACGGATTCAGATTCTACTGAATATGTGGTCAGTAAACCAAATATAGAAGGATCAATAGTTGATATTACTGCATCCAAGGAAAAAGAGAGCATTGAAAAGAGGCTTATTGAAGCGGAAACATCAGCTAACGTAAAATCTCAGTTACTTGCAAGCAGCAGTCATGAACTGCGCACCCCAATGAATGCGATAATTGGCTTTACGTCATTATTGCAAAAAACTGAACTAGATGAGAAGCAATTCAATTATTCTGAAAAAGTAAGGATTGCTGCGAAAGGGTTGTTAAGGCTGATTAATGACATCCTTGATAACTCTAAACTAGAAGCTGGTGAGATGGAAATTGAATCCGTCAACTTTAATCTAGATAAACTACTAAATGAAGTAGTTGATATGTTTGCAGAGCCATTCAATGAGAAAGGGATAGAGTTGATACTCTTGAAGAAACCCGATGTACCTGTCGATTTAGTTGGTGACCCACTGCGCATAAATCAGATCTTGATAAATCTAATCAACAATGCAATGAAGTTCACATCTGAAGGATATGTCGCGGTCACTATTGAGCATATTCCAGGTCATGATGATGGTATTGATCTTTATTTTACAGTAAGTGATACAGGCGCCGGAATCGTTCCTGAAAGATGCGAAAGAATCTTTGATCCATACCAGCAGGCAAATTCATCTGTGGCAAAGCTATTTGGCGGAACAGGGTTAGGCCTTAGCGTCTGTAAAAATCTGATTGAAAAAATGGGTGGGCAAATAAACGTTAAAAGCGCTGTAGGTCAAGGTTCAGAATTTATGTTTAGTATGCACCTTGGTATACAGCAGTTTGTAGGTAATGAAATTGAAACTTACGAGGAATTAGCTGGTAAAACCGCTTTTATTATTGATAGTAACAAGCTAGCCGTTGAGCAGCTTAAGGATGAGTTATCAAAATTTAAAATTAACTCAGTTTCTGCATTCAGTGGCGAAATGGCCCTACAAAGGTTGATATCTCTTGGTGAAGCAGATCAATATGATTTTATTATTATTGAAAGAAATCTTGTCGATGCCCCAGGAATAAATATTATTAAAGAACTAAAGACTGACTCATCAACATCTAAGATACCGATTGCGCTTACATCCAGAACTGGATTTAATGATCTTTCAGAAAGGGATCGTAATTCGGGAATTAATGAACTCCTGGTCAAACCAATCAAAAGTAATAACTTAATTAAGACTTTAATAAGTATTTTCAATTTAGACTATGTTCCGCCAGTACAAGATGAAAATGAACATAATGAATTAATTGGACTATTCAAAGATAAAAGAATACTGCTTGTTGAAGACAACGAGCTTAATCAAGAATTATTTACCGAGTTATTAGCTGGATCTGGTGCCATTATCGAAATTGCAAAGACTGGGGCAGCAGCTATCGAGACAATCAACAAATCCGTATTTGATATTATTATGATGGATATTCAAATGCCAATATTAAACGGGATTGAAGCAACTAAAATTATAAGGAGAGAGCACAAAGAATTCGCTGATATCCCGATCATAGCCCTCACAGCAAATGTTTTGGAGTGTAATATTAAAGAGTATAGTGAGGCAGGTATGGACGGATTTATACCCAAGCCAATTGATTTTGCAGATCTTATATCGTCCCTAAAACAGTGGCTAAACATAGATAATAACGCCTTAATCTCTGAAACCAATAAAGAATCTGATGCTGTGTTAACTTGCCAATTACAGCAATCAGATACTATTGATCTTGCATCTGGATTAAAAAAGCTTGGAGGGAATAAAAAGCTGTATTATAAAATCCTGAATGACTTTGTAGATACATATAGACGTGAGAAAGAATCACTGTTTATCCTATTAAATGACAAGGACACTGAAACTTTAAGTAGAAAGCTACATTCAATTAAAGGTATTAGCCTAAATTTAGGCCTTGATAATTTAGGTGAGATAGCTAGATCCGCTGAGCTGATAGTAAAAGATGCTGGGTTAGATAAACAGAATGATTTTGAAAAAGCGCAAAGCCTCATTGAAAACTTCTATCAATTGCTTGAAGATGTTGCAGCTGAGCTAGATAAACTCCACATACTAAAATAGTAATTTGAGTTAATATAAAGACGCAATTCAATAGTTAGTGGTGATAAAATGCCACCACATGAATGCGTAATGGCATTTAAGAATAGAATATTTGTTTTAGCCTTATACCACTGTTAACAGCATATAACCTGAAGAAAATCTGCCGCTTTCAGGAACAAAACACAATAGTCTTTCTCCTGCTTTCAGTTTTCCAGAATTAAATAACTCATCAAGAATAATATATATTGATGCCGAACCAGTATTTCCTTTGGAGTTAAGATTGGTAAACCACTTCTCTTCTGGAATCGGATAATTCATCTCTTCCAGCTTTTCTAGGATTTTAGATCTGAAATATTCTGAAGATATGTGAGGTAGAAAATAGTCGATATCCTCAGGCTTGAGTCCCCTTTTTGCAATGACTTTATTGATGGTTTTTTCAATACAGTAATCAACAATGTTCTCATTGAGCAATTTTACATCTTGCTTGATAGCCATGATATTGTCTGAATACCATTCCTGATTGCTGAATTCACGCCAACCTACTAATGAGCCATCTTCCTGCTTTTGTGCGCCGGTATACATGCATGTCTCTATCTCATTGGCATATGAGTAGATATCAATCCATTCGATTTTTAATGACCGCTTACCCTTATTAGGTGTATTTTCTATTAAAACTGCACCAGCTCCATCTGAAAGCATCCAGCGTAAAAAATCTTTTTCAAACGCTAGCTCAGGTCTTTTATCTAGGTTATTAACCTTTTCTTCAATCTCGCCTTGATAGTACTCACCCTTAAAATGAGGTGATGCTGCCTCAGATCCAGTAGCAACAGCATTTTCATGATCACCACTTAGAACAGATAGGTATGCATACTTAAGAGAGGTAAGACCCGCAAGGCATATACCAGCAGTTGAGATAACTTCACAAGGAGGATTTTTAAGTTCACCATGCACCATTACTGCATGACCTGGATTCATCTGGTCAGGCATTGTTGTACCGGAAGAAAGGCATTCAATTTCATCAACTGAAAACGAATCGCCTTCCAGGTTCTTAATGGCAAGCGCTGCAAGTTCAGCATTGGTATAAACAGCCTGCCTAGTTTTAGGGTCAAGTACATAGTACCTAGTCTCAATGCCATTGCTTTTAAGAATTATTTTTTTAGCTCTTGATGGTTTACCTCCAACCATTCCTAAAATATTCTCCATTTCATCATTGGAGACGGGGTCGTTGGGCATAAAGGCCGCAACATTTGTTATATATGCACTTATAGTATTATCCATTGATATTATCCATTTCAATTTTGTTCATATTGAAATTATCAGAACCAGATGGCGCCTCAAAATATATCGCTTCTTTGCTTTTATTCTTCTTATTATTATATGACAAAGATATTAAAAATCTTATTAGCATAGGGATAGGCACCACTATAATTATCATTATTGTTAAGTATACCGCAAAAAGTAACAAAAAAGGGTAGCGAAGTATTGATTTCCGGGGCGCAATGAGCCTTAATAATTTTGACCAAACTTTAAATGCCCGGTGTCCAGATTTTTCACTAAAGATAAGTTTTTCATCAACCTCTGCAGCCTTATAACCTTGCAGCATAGATTGGGATTTTAAATCTTTCTCTTCTTCGAAGCCCTTGATAATAGCACGCCCGAATCTCTGAGCATCCTTGATATCTTTAGGAGATATTCCAGGTTTAGGAAATATGCCGAATAGCGAATTTTTCTTACCTGTTAACAACCATCTTGTGACAGTTATGAAGTTTGCTATTGATCCCCCTCTGTCAACCAATACGGCGTTATCTATATGTATTGCACCCAGGTCTAGTAATAATTTCTTCACTTTTTCCTGAGCCATCAACCACATGTTTCTGCAGCCAATAAGTGTAATTACCGGGGTATCTTTAAACACCTTGGTAGCATAATCACTCTGCAAAAGTGCAGTAGCAGGTAGGGAGGGGGAGAGAAACCATACCTGATAGGCAAATATAATTAGGTCATACTTTTGAGTCGGGGACTTAGGCTGATTAAGCGGAGGAGCATCCAAGGCAATACATTCAGGAAAAACATCAAAGAAACGAAAAAAACCCCATGGAAACTTGAACTCTTCTTGTACTGATATCTCTTCAAAAAAAAGTTCAATATCGCCAATATCGATTAGCGGAGCCGTAACCGAATCAACAACATCCTTCAGCTGTCCAGACTGACTATAGTAAAAAACCAATATTTTACGTTTTTTCATTATCTGACTTATTCAGCCCACAGTTAAAATCTGTAAGAAGTTTGCAGCATTATCATCTGCCAGTCTTTATGTAAGCTTCCGTTTTGCATTGAATAGATGAAATCTTTCATTGGAATCCATCCTGTACCTTCAACATCATGAAATTCAGCTCTAATAAGTAGAGAGTCAGAATAGTGCCATCCTAAACCAAGTACCCAGTTCTTTGCATAGAATGAGTGTGCAGGATATCCAGTACTTGCCTGAAGTCTAGCACCGTCTTTATCGTTCTTATCTATATAGAGCACTCCATGACGCAGCATCAGCTCCCACTTTGGAACAAAACGATATGTGGATTGAAGGTAATATGATAGACCTTTTGTATCCTGATCGGGAATAGGGGGTAGAAGGTTTAGAATTTTATTTTTTGTTGGTACGTATTCACCTACAAACTTCCATTTGTCAGTATTATATTCGGCAGATAGAAATTTTGCAGAAGTAGAAACTTCTGTTTCAGGAAGTATTCCATAACCTAAATTGCTATTGTTTATCTTGTATGCAGTGTAGCCATACGAAAGCCCGATCCTAATTCTACCTGTATCGTGCTCATATAGAAGTTTTGCAACTCCTGTTTCACCATCTTTAATATCTCCAATGATATATCCTGGCGTTGCCAGAAGCTCTTTAACCGCTTCAGTGCTAGGATCTTTATTTGAACCAAGCAATCTAAAAGATAGAGAATTTGAAGACCAGCTGCGCATAGCAAATAACTCGAAACCATCAGTTGAATACATCCAATCCCTATATCTTTCAAGATACATTGATTGCGGAACTAGAATTCCTGGACGTGTAAATGCTACGTCTCTTGTTTCGTTATAAAATCCCTGAGGAGCTTTGATACGACCCGCTCTAACCCCTAATGACCAATCAACATCGTTTATGGCTGTGTAGGTTATAAAACCGTGGTCTAGCTCAATAGACCCATCATCGCTTTTGCCGGCCTTTCTTGAAAGTAATGATGCTGAAAGTTGAAAATTTCTTAGAAAAGTAGTCGAGAAAAGAAATTCAACTTCTCTATAGTCAAGGCTAATATCATCATCGCTTTCGCCAAAGAAGTTATTGTTTGTAGTATGAATTAGCGATTGGCTTATATAACCGTCCCATCGAAAGTTTGAAAAAACTTCGTCTGCATTTACAGCAGTTGGTAGTAGCATCGTTACCACAAGGCTAAAAGCTAATTTTTTCTGTTTCTGATAGTTTCTATGCATAAGTTTATCCACTTAAGTTCCCTTTAAATCCTGGCTATGCTTATATAGCCTTTTAAGCATGCGTTAGAAAAATGGTCAAAGAGCTTCATTATACTAGCGCATCGTTGTTCGTTTTACATCTAATTCTACCCGTTTCACAGAATTAAGGTCGTTATCATAAAGTCTGTCTGTATAACCAATCGCACCCGGAGTTCGCTTGAGAATATCAATCATCTCTTCCTTGGTTTTAGCAACAATGGGCGGCTGCCCAAGACCTGAATACGTAACCCTATCCCACCCACCTTTTAGCTGATGAGGGAATATATTAAGGATCTTTTTACAAAACTCTTTATGTACTGTGGAGTTATTAGGCATTGTTACTACAGTAACTGGAAGGCCGTCAGGCCATTGTTTAAGCCTGAGGCTAAAGATTGCCCTTAACTCTCGATTAGTTAAGTATTCAAACTTTTGAGACGATGACGATTTGTTGGTGATTATATCTATTGCATAAGCACATGGTGAAAAAGCAATACACAAGACAAAGCATAGCAAAAGCATATTTCCAGCTCTTTTTGCATAATTTTCAATTGCTTGCGTTAATAACTTAATGTACAAAATTGAAAGATCCACGGTTACGAGCAATAAATACTCAATATCATTACCACACATGAAAGACAGATATTCAGCGGTCGTACATTATACATTAAAAATCTGTTGTAAAAAGGGGCATTACCAGATTCTGATAAAGTAATTGCATACACTAAAATAAAATGCCTGTTTCAAATATTCTTGAGCTAAGTGTATCTGCTTGTTCTTACGACTAAATACAGTCCACAATGGATAAATTCAGCCTTTTTTTCGTGAAAAGACCTGTTTATTTAATTATTTAGCAAACTTGATCACTTTTTTACCAATTTACCGTCCAAGATTGTGGTATGGAGGGGTATATCAACTATATTTGTAATAGGAGATTGGCATCAAAAGTTATTGCAGGGAATATGATTATGACTGATCAGAATAACAATAGTAATACAAATGACTATATGTCCGGTTCAAACGCCGAGTCGCCCGACCTAGACTGGAGTCAAGTCAGGGAAACCGTTTTTATTCTCAATCTTGCAGTTGGACAAATTCTTGCCTCTTTAAAAGATGGAAACGAAAGCATAGGTACCCTTTCTGATAATTTTATAAATATGGCAGGTGAGCTCACTGAGGTAGAACTGCTTGCAGGAAGAATTTCTATTGATGCCGATCAACATATAAATACAGAGAGTAAAAAGCAAATCATAGAGCATTGCAAATCAGTTGCAGGATCCGTACAAAAATCAATAGTTACCTTTCAGTTTTATGATCGATTATGCCAAAGGCTTGAAAGAGTTTCAGATGGGTTAAACGGTGTTGCTGACATCATCGGCAATCCAGCAAAATTATACAACCCATTTGAGTGGAATAAATTACACCAGAAAATCCATACCAGCTATAGCACTGAAGAAGAGCGGCAGATGTTGGAGCTGATAAAAAATGGCTGTTCAGTTCATGATGCTATAGAAAAAGTTGTTACGCAATCAGATATTTCTGATGAGGATTCAGTAGAGTTATTTTAGTGGATAGTATGACAAACAAAATGCCAAAGATACTTATAGTAGATGATCAGGAAATGAATATCTACGCCATGGAACAGGTGCTAAAAAATGTTGGCGCAGAGATCTTCACGGCTAAATCAGGTAATGAGGCTCTATCCAGAATTCTTTACCACGATTTTGCACTAATACTGATGGATGTTCAGATGCCCGAAATGAACGGATTTGAGGCTGCTGAAATTATCCGTTCAAATGATGAGACCAAATACACCCCTATCATATTTGTTACAGCAATAAACAAGGAAGAAAAATTTGTTGCACGAGGATACCAAACTGGCGCAGTGGATTATTTATTTAAGCCCGTTGATCCGGATATTCTTATAGCCAAAGTTAGCTTCTTTCTTGATTTGGCAAATGCGCATAATGAACTCAAAGAAAAGCAGTCGGAGCTGGAATTATTAAATAACAAACTCATTGAAGAAAATGAAAGCCGTAAGAGAGCCGAAGAGGCTGCTCTAGAAGCAAGCAAGACAAAAAGCATGTTTTTAGCAAATATGAGTCATGAAATCAGAACCCCAATGAACGGGGTTATTGGTATGATAGGGCTCTTGCTTGATACGAACCTGTCTGATTTACAAAGAGAGTATGCGGAAGATGTTAAATTTTCTGCTGACTCATTACTTGGTATTATTAATGATATTCTCGATTTCTCAAAGATTGAAGCTGGCAAGCTAGACCTTGAGGTAATTGATTTTGATTTACGAAACGCAATAAGTCACATTGTTTCTACTCTCAGACACAAAGCCCACGAAAAAGGTATTGCGATTAATTCTGAGATAGACGATCAAATTCCTTCTTCAATACGTGGTGACCCAACTAGACTAAGGCAAATCTTGCTCAACCTAACCGGGAATGCCATTAAGTTTACTCAGAAAGGCAGTGTAACGATCCAAATTCATCTGGTTAGTGAGTCAACAAAAGACGCGACCATACGTTTTAATGTTATTGACACTGGAATAGGCATTGAAAACGAGCGACTAGGTAAGATTTTTGAGTCATTTACCCAGGCTGATGACTCCACCACTAGGCAGTTTGGCGGTACAGGTCTTGGTTTAACAATATCTAAGCAGCTTATAGAGTTGATGAAAGGCTCTATTACAGTTGAAAGCAAGATAAATGAGGGTACCAAATTTTCCTTTGAAGTAATGCTGGAAAAACAAAAGTTTGGAAGTAATGGTATTAGCCCGATTACTACTCAGCATGAGGATGATCAGCGAGCAGAGCAAAATACAATCGTACTTGATGATCAAAAAGTTGATAATCTTGGGACTGAAATTGTCGGCAAGAAGATTCTGATTGTGGATAATGACCAGAAAACCCTAACAAATGTATCGACATTGCTTTACGATTTGGGATGTAATCCGCTTGTTACGCAAAGCGGAGCTGAAGCTATTGATATACTCATGACAACAGCGGCTAATAACGGCATTGATGTTGTATTAATTGATTCAATTCTATCTGACATGGACGGCTCTGATCTCGGCCAAAAAATACGGGGTATGAAACTTACATATACTCCTAAGCTAATAATGTCTACTGCAGTAGGGAAAAGAGGAGAGGGGGCCAAAGCTAAGGAGATAGGTTTTAGCGGTTATCTTTCAAAGCCAACAACGTCATCTCAATTGCATGACACAATCAGTGCGGTTATCCAAAGCAAAGAGAGCGACGATTCGTTTATTACCAAATACTCTTTTGCTGAAGCACAAAAAAGAGACGCCAACATTCTTCTTGTTGAGGATAACCAAATAAATAGAACTGTAGCTTCCGTAATAATCAAAAAATTTGGCTGCATGGTTGATACTTCTACAAATGGCGAAGAGGCCATAAAGGCGCACCTTGAAAAGGATTATGACATCATACTAATGGATTGTGAGATGCCTGTAATGGATGGCTTCGAAGCAACAAAAAGCATTAGAGCAATGGATAATCATAAGAAGGACATACCAATAATTGCAATTACTGCATATGCAATGGAGGGAGATAGAGAAAAGTGTATTTCTGCGGGAATGGATGATCACATCACAAAACCTATTACAGCAAACGTATTAACAGGCCTGCTTGAAAGGTGGCTAAAAAAATAATGGCAGCAGAAAACGCAGAAAATACAAACCTTGTTATTGAAATGCTAAAGCATGAGATTGAGTATCTCAATGTTACAGTTCGCCTCGTAAAAGGTGAGCTCGAAAAAGAACGCAGCCACCGTAAAATTTTACAACTTCAACTTAAATCTGGTTCCATAGATACTGATCAACTTGAGTCTGATATAGAATCTATGAATGCTCCTGTTCATAGTAAAGATATGTATTCTTTATTAGAACTAGAGGAACTTCTAAAGTATTTTGAAGAAAGCATTTCAGGTCTTTCTTCTGTCGATGGTTTCTTGTTCAATATAATTGATTCAAGCAAGGAAAACCTAATTTGTGAACGCATCAAATTACCGCCAGCATATTATGGTGTAGAAGCCATGTATCGGAATTATAAATTCCCTTTAAGGCAGTTTGATGCAAACGTACATGCCTTTCGAGATCAGGTAACAATTTCAGTCGATGAGTCAAATCTAGACAACTATTCAGAAAGCACAAAAACACGATTTGAACGCTGGAAAATGGAAAAGATGTTGGTAATTCCGATTATTCCTAATGATCGAGTCGACCCAATCGGCACACTTATGGTTTTTTCCCAGGATGGAAATATTGATTCAAATTCAGTAAATTACATCGAAAAGCTACTACAAAATCTTCTTGTTCCGCTTAGCAACGCAATAAAATTTACAAGCCTTAAACGCAGAGAAAATAATATCAAACAGATAGAGGAAGAGCATATGCGTTTTTTGAGGTTTGTAGTTGAAATTAATAATCTAAATAATGTAGAACTCATTAGAGAGATAGTCTGCGAAGAGTTTTTATCAAGCTTCAATTTCGATGTTGCTTCACTTTTTATTCAGGAAGACGACAAATTAAAATGTTGTAAAACTGTCGTAAGTGAAGATGAATACAACGATATTCAATCACAATGGACAGATTATTTTTGCAATGTTGACTATGAACTGAGTCTTAAAGACGGGAGTCCACCAACCTGTTTTTTGCAAAATGCGATTCAGCACATACCTGATACTGAAGAAATCATTCATCTTCCAATGTCAAAAATAGATCGCGACATTATTAATATAATGGGCGGCACGCCACATACAATGCTTTGCCTCCCTATTAGAGAACACTACCACCCTGTAGGTGTATTATGGATGTTTAGCTTGAAAAATCCTGTAAAGCTTACAGATCAACAACTAAAACTAATCGAGCTTTTATGTGTATTTGTGGGTGCAGAGATGGCGAATGCACAACTTTATACAACTGTTGAGCGCCAAAATATTGAGATTGAAGCGCTAAATCTTGACATGAGTGCTACTGTAAATGAACTTGAAGAGCACAAAAATAATCTGCAGTATCTGGTTAACGAAAAGACATATGACATAACGCTTGCAAAAAACGAAGCTGAAAGGGCCAATGCTGCAAAGTCAGAATTTTTAGCAAATATGTCTCATGAGCTTCGCACACCTCTAAATAGTATGCTAATGCTCACAAAGTTGATATTAAACGATGATGAAAAAAACTTAACCCCTAATCAACTCGAGTATGCAAAAATAATTTACGAAAGTGGACAGAATCTTCTTCAGCTAATTAACGATATTCTCGATATATCAAAAGCAGAATCTGGAAAGATGCAGATTGATCTGCTGAAGATTAATCTAATTGATCATCTGAATAGTATTATAGATATGTACAAAATATCAGTACATAAACAGCAGTTGTTCCTCAGACTCGATTTGAAGCAAAACATACCAACCTTTATTTATTCTGACCCACAGCGTTTAGAGCAAGTTATTGTGAATTTATTATCCAATGCAATGAAATTCACAAATAAAGGCGGCATTACAATCACTATATATTCACCTTTAAATAGTGAACTCTCAGAAGTACTGCCCGTTAAAGCAAGCACTGAATTTATTGCTATAACCGTTGAAGATACTGGTATAGGCATTTCGCCTGAAAAGCAAAAAAATATATTTGATGCGTTTATGCAAGCAGATGGATCAATAAGCAGAAATTATGGAGGAACAGGACTTGGTCTAGCTATCAGCAAAGAAATCTGCACATTGTTAAATGGAACAATAACTTTAGAATCTTCTGAAGGGCAGGGGAGTAAATTTACCGTATACTTACCTGTTGATCCCAAAGAAGCAAGTAAAGCCGATTCAGAGAGCGATGACCAATCGCTACTTTTAGCAACCAAGGAGCAGGTCGAGAAAATTAAAATTGAAGATATAAGAAAAGAAATGCCTGAAATCAATAAACCAGAGCAAGAATCAGAAAGTGAAGAGCAGAAAGAACAAATAATTACTGGTGAGCATATCGATGGCCTTCCTATACTTATACTAGATAATGATATGCGCAATGCCTATATATTAGCCAATCAGTTACGACAAAAAGGGATGCATGTTGAGCTTGCTGATAGCGTGGAACTTGCAATTAATAAAATTAATGAAATTGAGTACATACACATAGCGATGATAAAGGGAATTGGTAATATTAAAAAAATTAAAAGTAACGTCGCTGAGGACACTATAATAATAGGCACTGATAACAACAACGACTTGAAGCATATCCAGGAAAATGGAGCCAGTATAAGCCTACAATACCCAGTTAACCCAGAAGCATTAGTTGCTGAATTACACCAGATGGATTAAAGATGTCAGAAGATAAGGTCAAAGTTCTAGTAGTAGATGACATTGAAGCAAACCTGTTTGCTATGCAGCAGGTGCTAAAACCAATTGATGGTATAGAGATAATAACAGCTTCAAATGGCCGAGATGCATTAGATATTCTCAATGAACAAGAAATTGCATTGGTCTTTTTGGATGTTCAGATGCCCGAAATGAATGGCTACGAGGTGGCCAGCAAAATTCAGGAGCTAGAAAACTATAATTGTGATGTGCCGATAATACTGGTAACAGCTATAAATACAGAGGAAGAGTTTATATCAAACGGTTATCAAAGTGGTGCAATCGATTATATTTCTAAGCCAGTTAATAATGATATTTTAATAAAAAAGACTAAGGCGTTTGTTAAGTTATTTGAAAATAAGAAAAAGCTTGAGCAAGCAAATAAGCAGTTACAAATACTTTCAAACAAAAACGAATCAATTCTGACCTTTGCAGGTGAAGGGATATTAGTTATATCTAAAGATGGTGCAATAATGCTTTCAAATCCCGCATCACAAAAGCTACTTGAGGTTGAGGAATCCGAGATCATTGGCATGTCGATATGCGATATTATAACTACAGATGAAACAAAAAAGTATGGCTGGAATGACTCCGTACTTTACAAATGCGCTAACAACAATAATACCTACCATATTGATAACACAGAATTTAGAAAAATAAATGGTCAGCGATTTCCGGTCGATTATACATTTTCACCTATAAAAGATGATCCAGATACAGCAGGTATGATAATCTTCCGTGATATATCAATAAGAAAACATGCTGAAGAACAGCTAATAAAATTAGCAAGATATGACTCATTGACAGGCCTTGCCAACAGATCTGTATTTAAAGATTCACTTGTCAGATCAATGGCTCGCGCGGCACGCCAAAAGCAGATGGTTGGTGTGATGTTTTTAGATCTTGATCACTTCAAAGAAGTAAATGATAAACACGGACATACCATCGGAGATCAGTTACTTATCAGTGTTGCCAATAGGTTACAAAAATGCATCAGAACAAATGATATGGCAGCACGACTAGGTGGCGATGAGTTTGCAATAATTTTGGATTTGATCTCTTCATCTGATAATGCCGCCCATATCGCGCAAAAGATTATTGATACCGTTGGCGGGCAGCATGAGCTAGATGGAATATCAGTTTATATCAGCCCAAGCATCGGTATTACAATCTATCCAGGCGAAAGTGAAACCCCGGAAGATATCCTTAAATCTGCCGATTCTGCGATGTATCGTGCTAAAGAAGTTGGGCGTAATAATTATCAATTCTACGATAGAAAGATGTATGAAAAGGCCAGAGAGCGCGCACATCTGGAGAATGAACTCAAAATTGCTACGATGCGTAATGATTTTGAACTATATTATCAGCCGCAAATATCGTCTAAAACCGGGCAAATATGCGGTTTAGAGGCGTTGCTAAGGTGGCCGCATTATGACTTTGGTATGGTTTCACCAGCTGTATTTATTCCAGCGGCTGAAAGCACCGGTCTCATCACGACAATTGGCGAATGGGTGTTGAGAACTGTATGCCAGCAGACACATGAATGGGTTGAGAAAGGTATTACAGGGCTTGATTTAACCGTTGCTTTAAACGTATCTACCAGGCAATTGCGAGATGGCACATTTGCAAAAATGGTAGAGGAGGTCATTAAAACATCACACCTTGAACCAAATCAGGTAGAAATTGAAATAACAGAAAGTACTATTATGGACGACCCTGAAACAGCAATTGCCGAATTGCAAAAGGTCCATGATCTAGGTGTTAAGATTGCAATGGACGATTTCGGTACTGGCTTTTCATCCTTAAGCTATTTGAATATGCTACCAATAGACACAATTAAGATAGACCAGAGTTTTACGAAAGATATCGGAGAAGATCCGAAAGATGAAGCAATAGTAAAAGCCATTATTGGTTTGGCGCATACCTTAGGGTTAAAGGTGATTGCAGAAGGTGTTGAGGAAGAATATCACGTTAATTTCTTGCGCGAAAACGGATGCGATATCTTGCAAGGTTACTTCTATAGTAGGCCGGTAGCTGTCGATATTATTACCGAGCTACTTACAGAAAATGACAGTGACCATAACAACACAGTACCAAAAAGTTAACTTACCGAGAATAAATTGGCAGCTTAGAATAAACATAATATGAGCACAAAGCCTATTTAACATAATATGTATTATGCGCAATTAGATATAGAGGCACGGCTGCTTTGTATTGCATTATTTCTGTTTACTGGAGTATAAATAATTATACGTGCAGATTATTGTTTTATATGTAAAATCTAGAACTTTTATCCAACATAACTACTCTAATATTAAAGGAGAAATGCATTTTAAACCCTAGAATATGGATTGAAATAGTTCTTGTTAATATGAATAAAGGCAGCAACAATGTTAAATAGTTTCGTTTATTCCACTTATGATGAGAATACTGAAAGCTGGGAAATTAATAGGAATGGATTTGTCTTTAAGTGCACATATATTCCTGGTGATGACTGGGTTGAGGTTTATTGCCCGGAAATATCAAGCGTACCACAAGGAGCTGAAGCCAAAAAAATGGACTATCATAGAATAGCTGATTTTCTGGCTTCAGAAATACTTAGATACGCTGCATGACACCTCAAAGAATTTAAGCAAATCTATCCTTTTTAGAAGTGGTTAAAGAATTAAGACCGCTTTTGCGGACTCTTTTAATGTTTGAGCGAGCAAGAACCTTATACTCATCTACTACATCTTCACCAAGAACTTTCAAATCTTTCATATCATGACTGAGTTTATACATTAACGCATTTCTCATCTCAGCTTGATTGATTAGATACGCTTTAAGCGGCTCACTTCCATCTTTTAGTTGAGATAGCTGGCTAACTTGGTCAGCGCTATACGCGTAACAATCAGTTAACTTATGCGTATTGTAATTACCGCACTTTTGTATTGTTTCGACAGCAAAATTAATTGTCGATTTCACGTTTGGCGCTGTTGTTTCGGCATAGTTTTTTAGGTAGTTATCTACCTGTTTTTTAAGTTTTTGGTTGATCATCAGTCAATTCCAGCTAAATATCGGTATAACAATTAACATCCTGTGAAAAAAACGTATGTCCATACCTTAGTAATTATTATCCAAATAACTGCTGCACCGCAACATACCAGTTCATATTTCTGGGGAAAATATTCACTCATTAAACTGCAAAGTTAATCTTAATTATAAATATGCGCAGTAATGCAATGATATTAAATGATAATATGCGTTCAAAAAAATGATATATCAGATAATAATTCTGAACGCATATTTATCTATTCAGCTATTTTTTTTGCACTTTCTTGTTTGGTTAATACAAAAAGTGCTAAGCCAATTATTACAATTGCCAAGCCGATCCATTGTTGATTTATTACTTTTTCATTATTTGCAAACACACCCAAAAGCATTGCAAAAACTGGTGTCATAAGTGTTATCAAACCAACACTTACTACATTCATTTTTTGCAGAACGAAATAATATGCTATAAATCCGATTACTGATCCCCCTATTGCTAGATAGATTATAGATAACATATTAATTATGCTTATATGATTTGGTATTGTGCCGTCTATGCATGCCCACGCAACAATATAAAAAGCAGATGATACAAACAATGTACCTGTTGTTTGCCCTAGTGGATGTAACTCAGTACCTGTTAGCTTCACGCATATTGTACTTACATTGAATAGAAGTACAGCAAATAATATTATTGCTATTCCTGTTAACCCAGCGCTTTCATTGACATTTTTTCCAAATACTAAGGATAGTCCTGCTATTGATATAATGATTGAAAAAACTTTTTTAGTAGTGAGGAACTGCTCCTTTAGTATCAATGCCGCAAGAATCGCAGAAATAATCGGTGTTAACCCAAACATTATAGAGATTAGACCGGACGGGACATAAGCTGACCCCCAATAAACACAAAGTAATCCACCAAATGCCCCTATTGCTCCCGATATATATGCAGCAATAGATTTTTTATCAAAAGGAATGGCTATTTTGAACAGCTTGCAAGTTGCATATGCAAAAAATGCCGCAGCTACCATACGTAAAGTTACAGCAGCAACAAAGCTCACACTTCCTGAGCTGAGAGTTATAGCAAGTGGTGTTGTTGACCAAATTACAACGACTAATATATAGCAAGCTATGATCGGCATTTTATTTACTCCTATTGTTGTGCAGATAAAAGCCGCAAAAAAAAACCGCAGCTTTTAGGCTGCGGTTTTAGAAAATCTTTTGGAATCTTGTAGGTTCTAACCGCAGCAATAACGTGCACGAAACGCCCATGCAAAATGTTTTGCATGTTTAGGCATATTTCGTACGACTGTTGCAATTAGAGTCTTCATGTAATTCCTACAAATTTGGTTTACATATAGATAATATGCGGAGTTTATTCTTATAGCAATAATATATTTAAAAAAATACCGCGCCTATAAAAATAGGGGCGGTATTTTTAATCAAATTTGGTTGCAGATTATTAGTTACAAGAGTCTACAACCACCCAATAACCACTACTCTCCTCTTGTAGGGAACTGGTAGCACTGTACCAAACAGATCCTGTATATCCCATATGGTCATCAGAGCCATTTGCATATGCGTTTGCGACATACCAAACACTCTTGCTGTACGCTCTACCCTCTTCCACATGATCATAGTTTGTAGCAGTTATACAGTCACCTACCGGTGTATTTTTTACTTCCAAGTCGAAAACAATAGGCTTACTACTTAGTCCAGAACTATCATTCGCTTCTATTGTGACGTTGTAAGGCCCTGGCTCAAGATTAGTAAAACTGCAAGTAAAGTCAGTTGTGCCGTCGCAGATAACCACCCCTACACCGACAACTGAGGCAATAACTTCTTTGATGTCATTATTGTCGTCTATAGCTTTACCTGTAATGGTCAAGTTAAGATCTTGGACGTCATAGCTGTAATCAATGATGGAAGGTGCAACTGGTTGAGTACTAGGACATTTACCAACGGAGAAGTACCCTTTTGGAGTTTCTTTTAGTGTAGTTTCATCTGAACCAGATGTACCAAGGTTTTCATCACTTCCGTTTGTGTACCAAGTTGTCGTTGCATACCACCACCAACCAGATGTTTTGGTATATGCTCTGCCGCTTGCCTTATGTTCCGAGTTTGAAGATGTATATTGTTTGCAATCAAAAGTTATCTCAAAATATTGAGGTTCTGTTTCAAAACTATAGAGATTACCTGTATCGATAGCTCTAGCTTTTACGGTGTATGTGCCCTCATCCATCTCAGGGCTTGAATAACTAAATGCTTCTTGGCCGTCAACCGTTATCCAGTTTCCTGAATCATTGATATCTATTTGAACGTATGAAAGATTATTGTCTGGATCTGATGCTGTTCCAGTAACAGTGAAGAATAATCCGTTAGCTGAAACTTCAATTGAATCAATTGTTGGTGGATTTTTAGGAACATCTGGAGCGATAAAACATTTCTCATCTGACCATTCACTTTGGTTTAACGCAACATCTGCTGCATATGCTCTTATGCAGTGCTCACCAGCATCTAATAGTGCATAATCTATTTGGTGTGTCACAGTTGCAGTAGGGCCATCAGTTTCAACATCAATAGCTTTGTGCTCACTGCCATCTACGTATAAATATATCTTATCTAGATCTGCATCACTATCAGATACATTGATGGCAATTGTAACTACGGTTTCTTCTGTAGTTATATTAATTGCTTCAATGATCGGTGGGTGAGTTACAAAATTTCCTATTGCTGCAACTAGGTCTATTCTACGCTTATCTTCATCTCCTATTACTTGAACACCTGTATTATGGAATGTTGCAACAAGGTTGTCCTTATCTAGAGAAAGATCTGGCTTAAATTGTAATATTTGAGCTGTCATGCCTGCCGCAGCTGGGGTTGCAGATGATGTACCACCTAATGTCCAGGTTCCTCCGCCGCACTGTGCGCATTCGACTTCCTCAGAAGGAGCATAAAGATCAAGAAACGATGTCATATTTGAATAGCAAGTTTTTTCGTCAGCTGACCTTTCGTTATCAATGCAATTTGCTGGACTAAAGGGCTCGTAATTAGCATTATCTTCATCCCATACAGAGCCGATGGAAATAATATTATCTGAGCAAGCTGGGCTAGCAATAGCATTTGTGTACCCATCATTACCTGAAGCGGCTATCACTAAAACACCATTTTCAAGAGCAGTTTCTGCAGCTTCATGCATTATGCCAGTGTTACATGTACTGTAGTTTCTGCCAGCACCAAGGGACATGCTAATTACCTTGATAGGTGGTCCGCCTGCTACACCATCTTTATTTTCAATTACCCAGTTAATGGCGTTCGCAATTACTGAATCATATGCATTGGGAAATACAGTTAGAGCATAAATTCCAGAGTCTGGGGCATATCTTCTTGCGATAGAGGCTGTTCCAGTGCCATGGTAACAGCTTGCAAAATCGTGTGAGTGAACTGATTCACCAGGGTCAGAAAAGTTTTCTCCAGCAAATACAACGCCATTTGGAAGCGTGGTACTTCCACCAAGTTCTTCATGCAGTAAGTCAAAATGAGAATCAATGATGGCTATACCAACATCTTTTCCGGTATAACCACTAGCAGCAACTACATCACTACCAGTTCTCATTCTTCCTTCAACTGTAAAAAGCTTATTTAGTTTATCAATTTCGATAGATACAACATCATTTCTTGCTGCGATTAGGTTTGCCACTTCAAGTGATGGAAGATACCCAGCAACCGAGTTTTGCAATTTGAGCTTCGTTGCTAAAGAGAATCCGTTCTGACCATAGGTTTTAAACAGCCCATTTTGTTTCAGCGATTCGATGAATTTATTTTGCAGATTAAGATTTCTTTGAATAATTTCACTTATGCTAAAGGGCATTGCAGTGTTAAAAGATTTTAAAGTATCTTTTAATTTAATTATTACTCTTACTTGCTCGCCTTGAGATTTTATTGATGCAGGAGAAAATTGATCAGTGAGGCTCTTGGTATCAAATGCGTTAAACACATCTGGAGAAATTTTTTGGCTGTACTCGGCACTAACTGTATGTGAACTAAATGAAACTACGAATAAAAAAATCGATACGACGAAATATCTTAACGTCATTTTGGTCTCCTTTCCAAGCTAAAAGGGCAGTTTTTGTTTTATTTAAGTAAAATCACTGGGGGCAAGTTGATTTTATTCGGTCATTATTTATACAAATATTATTGGTATTTGTCCAGCAAAAAACTAGTCTTATTTAGATTCTAACTTGAACTTCAAGCTTTAAAACTTATTGATTTTAAGAATAAACGACAGAGCCTTTGATATTTAAAATTAGTTAGTGGCAACTTCTTCCTGCTCTTCCAACAACAGGGGTATTGACTCAGGAAGTGTTTCCACAAATTCTTTTATTTGATCTCTAACAACTCGATAACAGTTAAGTTTGCGTTGCTCACCCTCGACAAGCGCCGCCAGCTTTGGCGGATCGTCAAAATATCTACTAATTATTGTGGCATTTGCTGGAAATACAGGGCATATCTGTTGTGCGTTATCACAAACTGTTACAACAAAATCAAAGTCAATGTGCAATAAATCATTTATATGCTGCGACTCATGTTCTGTTATATCAATTCCAACCTCCTGCATTACTTTTACCGCATGAGGATTCAAGCCGCGGGCTTCAACACCTGCTGAATAAACATCAAAAAAGTCGTTTTTAAGCGCTCTGGTCCAACCTTCAGCCATCTGGCTTCTGCACGAATTACCTGTGCATAGGAATAATAGCTTTATTTTTTTGTCCATTTTAGCTCCATACGCGACTGTTTTAGGTCAATATCAATTTACTATCTTAAATAGTAGCATCAGAAAACTATTTTTTTACTCTTGGAATCAGGTTTTTTTTATCGTTGCCGATTAGATAATCTTTTCCCATAATTCTCAATGTCTTTCTAAGTAAATCCCAGTTTTTTGGATCATGATACCTTAGAAATGCCTTTTGAATCCTTCTTTGAGTGCCTTTTTTAACGTTCCGAATTCTGTCACTTTCCTTACTTACCCGGTGGGTCACATCAAGATCTGAAAAATACATGGCCGCAGCCTTGGTCATAGGTGTAGGATAAAAACTTTGCACCTGATCAACACGAAAACGATTCTTTTTCAGCCACAGAGCAAGGTCAAGCATGTCTTGATCTGATGTCCCAGGATGGCCAGAAATAAAATAGGGGATTATGTATTGCTCCTTGCCCTCCTCTTTTGAAAATTGAGAAAACAGCTGCATAAAACGTTCAAATTGTTCAATTCCAGGTTTATACATCAAGCGAAGAACAGGAGTTTGTGTATGCTCAGGCGCAATCTTCAAATAACCTCCAGTGTGATGAGCCGCTAACTCACGAATATATTTTTTTGAGCGCAATGCTAGATCATATCTTACACCTGAGCCAATAAGCACTTTTTTTATACCGGCAATTTTTCTGGATTTTCGATACAGATCTAAAAGCTGACTGTGATCAGTATTTAGGTTGCTGCAAATTTTGGGGTAAAGGCATGATTGACGGTTACATTTTTTACACTGTTCAAACTCTTTGCCTCGCATTTTATACATATTTGCACTGGGACCACCAATATCGCTTATAACTCCAGTAAAGCCTGCAACAGAATTTTTAATTTGCTCTATCTCTTCTAAAACAGACTGCTCAGAGCGTGACTGAATAAATTTACCTTCGTGAGCTCCGATAGAGCAGAAGCTGCACCCACCAAAGCAGCCACGCATAATATTTACAGAAAAACGGATCATTTCATATCCGGGCATTTTAAATGTTTTGTAGTCAGGATGCGGTATACGTTTAAAGGGCAACCCATAAATGTAATCCATCTCATCTGGCAATAGTGGCTCAGCTGGTGGGTTTATCCAGATATATCTATCACCATGCGCTTGTATCATAGGTGCAGAACTATATGGGTTAATTCCTTGATGAAACTGATGGGAAGCATGCGCATAAGCTGACGAATCTTTGCAAATACTCTCATATGACGGGAGTTTTATAACACTATTAGCTTTATGGGACTGTTTTACTATCTTTGAGAGTTTTTCAGGAAGTTGACTTCTGTCATCAACATTAACCCCTTCAGGCAACTTTGAAACTGCTGTGACAGTTCCGGAGATTTGGTTGAGAAGGCTTATTAAATTTCCTTTTGCAAGCTGGTGGGATATCTCAGCAAGCTGTCTTTCCCCGTTTCCATAAACCAGTATATCTGCCTTTGAATCGATAAGGATCGAACGACGAACCTTATCCGACCAGTAATCATAATGCGCAATACGGCGCAGACTGGCTTCAATTCCACCAATTATAACCGGTACATCATTAAATGCCTCTTTGCAGCGCTGACTGTAAACAATTACTGAGCGGTCAGGTCTTTTATTAGCTTCACCATTTGGAGAATAAGCATCATCACTGCGTATTTTTTTATCCGCAGTATATTTGTTTACCATAGAATCCATGTTGCCGGATGTTACACCGAAATAAAGATTCGGTTTTCCAAGGCGTTTAAAGTCTTCAGGGGTATTCCAGTTTGGTTGATCTATGATGCCAACTCTATATCCGAGAGATTCAAGAAAACGCCCAACAATGGCCATCCCATAACTCGGATGATCAACATATGCATCCCCTGTAACTATAATAATATCGCAGCTATCCCAACCAAGGTTCTCCATCTCTTTTCTTGATCTGGGCAAGAAATCGGCAACGCCAAAACATTCAGCCCAATATTTAGGATAATGCGAAATATTTTTGTATGAGAACACTAAGAGTTTCCTGGACAGAAATAAAGTTGATAGAGTTAACTATATCAGAAACTACTGAGGTGATCAGCTTGAAAAGCCCTGTGATTTCGACTAGATAGTATATATAACTATAAATTTTCCGGTGGTTTAATGCCTTATTTCAGTACTGGCGAAGTTGAATTGTATTATGAGATGCTTGGTTCAGGCGAGGAATCAATAGTATTTCTTAATGGTGTAATGATGAACACCGATACTTGGGCGATTCAAACAAGAGAACTTAAAGATAAGTACAACATAGTAGTTAGCGACTTCCGGGGACAAGGTAAATCTTCAAAACCTGATATGCCTTATACATTTGAAATGCATGCTGATGACCTGAAACAATTACTTGATGGTCTAGGTATAAAAAAGGCGCATTTTGTAGGGACTTCCTACGGGGCTGAAGTCGGAATGCACTTTGCGCTTCGATATCCTGCATTAGTTAAAAGTCTGGTTCTGGCAACCGCTGTTAGCGAGTCTGATGCGTTATTAAAACATAAGATCGAAACCTGGAAAGTTGCTGCCAAACACGCTTTGGAGCTAGGCGAACAATCAAAGTATGATTTTTTCCTATCATGTGCGCCGCTAAATTTTTCATCAATGTTTATTGAAAAACACCCGGATTTTATTCACGAAAGAGCAACATCAATAGCTAAGTTTTCAGATGAGTGGTTCACCGCCTTTATCAGGTTATGCGAGTGCTTCCAGAGCTTGGACATTACCGGGCAATTGCACAAAATCAATGTACCTTCATTAATTATTGCCGCTGAATATGATGACCTTAAAACCGTGAGATATTCTTCAATACTATCAAATGAAATCCCAAACTCGGAATCTGTAATCGTTATGAATGCAGGGCACTCAATGGTAATTGAAAATTCCAGGGAGTTTTTGACTTGTATTTTGGGCTTTATTAGTAAAATAAAATAGCTTACACGCCGAGTATCTCATTAATCTTATCCAAACTTTCCTTGTCGGTATTACCCTGCTCTCTTGCTAAAGCAACTGTTTTCAATCCAAGTAATTTATATGCAGCTAATAACTGCTCATCACCCTCTTCAACAAACGCATCCAAATGCTTGGTTATAGTTAACACATCACCTCGAGATATAGGCCCGGTGAGGGCTGCTGAAGGGGATGAGTTAAAGATATTGCACAGAGTGTCTTTTGCAATTGTTTCAATAATGTTGCTAGCTATTTCCCTGTTAACACCAGCTTTGCCATAGGTGGTTATTCCTAGTTCAATGAGCGTATTCAAATAATTGCAGGATAATACAGCTGCAGCATGATAAAGTGACTTTTTTTCCGGATCTATATCGAAGCAGTAAGCTCCAGCACGGGCGAATATTGATTTTAATAAATCAACAGCTTCATAGTCCCCCTCAAAACCACAATATGTTCCACTAAATGTTTTAGCAGCATGCTCAGGTGAAGCGAAGCTTTTAACCGGGTGGACGCTTGCTACTAAATGTTCATTATTGACCGCGTCACACAACGAGGAAGATGCAATAGTGCCACTACAGTGCGCAAAAATTGATTTAGTCTTTATTAGTTGAGATTTTATGATTTCGTCGCATGTGCTTATGATGAGGTCATCCGGTGTTGTTATCAAATGGATATCTGCATCCGGCAAACAGCCTGCAGATGTAATAAAATCATCAGCATTTATTTTGTCATATAAAACAGACAGTTTAGTAGGGTCATAATCGCAAATTGCACCCAATCGTATCTCTGGATTTTTGTTAAAAATTATTGCTAGCGTAGACCCCGCCTTACCTGCACCAATTATATTTATCTTTTTCATAGTTGCTCTGCGTATCGGTATTGATAATAGTAAGAAAATCATAACAGCTTGAAGATAATCGTAAAGCTATTTAGTATTGCTCTTTTGTAAATCGCGGCCCGGCAAATGCAGCAGTCTCAAGGTTACATGTTTAAGCAGCACAACATACTGGCTATATATCTATTATTGGCCCTATTCGTGCTTTTTTTTGTGTCTTTATTTATTGGGCGTATTCCAATCTCAATTAGCGAATTAACCTCTGATAGCAGGGTCTACTCAATAATAATTGAACTTCGCTTACCAAGAATTATCTCAGCATTATGTATTGGCGTTGGCCTAGCAGGCAGTGGTGCTGTATATCAGGCATTATTTAGAAATCCCTTAGTTTCTCCTGATATTCTAGGAGTAACTGCTGGATGCTCACTTGGTGCTGCCTTAGCCCTTATTTTGGGCTATGAATCTATATTTAGCGTACAACTGTTTTCATTTGTCTTTGGCCTGGCTTCTGTCTTTATCGCACTTTACGTTTCGAAACTAATTGCGCCTAGTCAAATTGTAACGCTAGTTCTTATTGGAATCATTATAACGGCTACCTTTAATGCCTTTTTACTCTGTGCAAAATATATTGCCGACCCATATGACGAGCTTCCGGCTATTATATTCTGGATCATGGGAGGCCTGTACAGAATTGGATGGAACGAGGCCATTTCGTTAGCAATTCTAATTGCAATTGTCTTTGTTGGTATTTATAAAGCCCGTTTTCGTCTGAATATTCTCTCTCTAGGTGAAGTACATGCCAAATCACTTGGGGTAAATTACACATTAAATAAAATAATATTAATTACTATAACTTCTATAGTTATTAGCTTGATTATCTCTAATTGTGGCCAAATCGGATGGGTTGCGCTAGTTGTTCCACATTTGTCCAGGGTGCTGGTTGGTCCTGATCATAAGAAAATGATCCCGATAGCTATGATTATCGGTGCTATTATGATGCTTTTATTTGATGATTTGGCGAGGTCAATAACCTCTGCAGAGCTCCCTATTTCTATCTTTACTTCAATTATTGGTGCTCCAATTTTCGGAATATTATTAATTAAAAACCGTGGAGTAAATTGGTAGTGGCATTGAATGTTGAATCAATATCTTTTGCTTACAGCAATAAACCGGTGTTAAAAAATATTTCAGTGAAAATTAACAGTGGAAGTCTGTGCGCTATTTTAGGTGGTAATGGATCAGGAAAAACAACTTTTATTAAATGTATTAATAAGTTGTTATCGCCGCAATCTGGAAGAATTCTATTAAATGATAATGACATAAACCAATTGTCACATAATGAAGTTGCAAAGCTAGTTAGTTACGTACCACAGGAGCACGATAATATCTTGCCCTACCCTGTCATCGAGGTTGTTGTGATGGGGGTGTCGCCATACCTTAGTGTTGGTCAAATTCCAAATGCTGAGCATTACCAATTTGCCAGGGATGTGCTTTCCAAGCTAAATGCGAGATATCTTGAGACCAAACAATTTAACCAAATTTCGGGTGGCGAAAGGCAGATTGCTCTTATAGCAAGAGCGTTAGTTCAAAAAAGCCCCATTATGCTTTTGGATGAACCTTCAAATCACCTTGATTTTAGTCGCAAATCACTATTAATGAACTTATTAAGGAATATATGTTCACAGGAAAATAAAACTATCGTTACAACCACCCATGACCCTAATCTAATATCATCAGTTGCTGACCACGTGATTATGTTAAAAGATGGGGAGGTTTTCTGCGAAGGTTTTACTGAAAATGTATTGCAATCAAATAATATTTCAGAGATTTATGATGTTGATATAGAGACAGTTAGAGATGATTGTGGAAGAAATCTCTTCTTTGCTAGGTAAAAAGCTAAATATAAGCATCCAAAAAAATGCTCGATATATAATTCGATTTTTTTTGTCATTTACGACTGTTACCTAATTTTATTCAATCTATCTAATAAAATAGTTTATTAATACAACGAAAGATGGCTTTACTGTGAAATATTTACGCCTTAATACTATATAGAAGAAATTTATTTTTATGCTTTACTTTTAATAAGGGTAAAATTATGGGATGTAACTATGCAAATTGCGCTATTAAAGCTTTCTAACAAAGAAATTCCTGGAATTGAAGAACATAAACACATTTTTATAACAGAATTTATTTCAGCAGATAATATACTTGAATCTGATATCAAGTTTGATGTGGTTTTGATAATCAGCAATATTGAAAATGAAATTATATCTACAACCAAGGAATTGCGCTCAGAAAATCACCTGATACCCATCTTTGTTTCAACCGGGCTGGAAAAAAACAAGCTCAAATACAATGCATACATTGACGGCTATTATGAAAGCTTCGAGGATTTTTATTCCAAATGCAGTTCTATAATTGAAATCGGAAACAGCCTAATAAACCGCGGAGTTAATGATCAGGACAATAAAATCCTGGAATTTCTGCTCTGCAGGCCAGACTACGTTGCACAACCTATTAAAGATTGGAAATCCCGCAAAATATACACTTACCCTATTCTCAATGTTTTTGCTGATGAAGGCACCGATACAGAGCAATGGATGCAAACACTGCATAATCGCGACCTTATTGCCCAGGTTGAACTAGTTGGCCGTATTAGAGAATGTCCATTTTGTGGTTCGGCTCACCTTATGTTTGTGGATATATGCCCTAATTGCCAAAGTATTGATATCGTAAACGTGCCATTTATTCACTGCTTTACTTGCGGGAACATTGAGCCACAGGAAAAATTTATTTCTGGAGATAGCCTTAACTGTCCGCGCTGCATGACACACTTACGCCATATAGGAGTTGATTACGACAGACCACTGGAAAATCACTTATGCAATAGCTGTGGTCATATTTTTGAAGAACCAAACGTTATAGCTAATTGTGCTGAATGCGGAAATAACTCAAAATCTGAAGAATTGATCACGATTGAAAAATATAGTTTTCAGTTATCCGAGCACGGCAAGGTTGTCACTCAGCACGATAATATTTCAGATGTAATTAAAATTCTGGATAACATAAATTATGCGCACCTACCATACTTTCAGTTTATAACTAACTGGTTGATATCAATGTATAAACGTCAAAATGATATGAACTTTAGTATAGTTGGTCTTAACCTGGACAATATGGCGCAGTTGATTAACACCATCGGCAGAGGCAAGGCCTCAATGATCCTCCACGGATTTGCTGAAAGTCTGCGCAAACTTGTGCGCACATCAGATATATGCACCAGAAGCTCTGAGACACATTTTTGGTTATTACTGCCTCAGACCGATAGCAAGGGTTGTGAACAGTTTATAAAACGCCTAAACGATATTAAGCATGTTTCGGAACATGAAGGTGGCGAAGCCCTATCCTTTACCATCGAATCATACAGCAGTGATAAGGACTTCGATCAAGATGAGACTTCGGAATTAATTATGGCAGCTCTCAGTTCTAGGCTTTCTTAACAATTATCCTGATTGACTGGTAAGAATCTTGTAACAGCAGGATATTCAGCTACAAACCAATACTAAGCAAAATTAGATACTGCGCAATAAACTTAAAAAAGAACTCCCATTTCTCTGCAGTTATAGAGATTCTGTCCCAAAGCCAAATCAACAAAGTTCCGCTAACTCGGTCAGTACGCTTGGTATAGAACCCAAAGGTATTATTATCGAACTTGTTACTGAACTCGATTTTCATGATGATTTCATAGTTAATGACCTACTGGTGACTGTCAAATTTAATATGAATGTTTGGGACACTAATGAGCACGCATGATATAATCTTCTATAAATTAACAAGTTAAGCAAACATAAAATAGTGCTTATATTGTAATAATAAATAAAATACTGTAACAATTGTGTAACACGGGTATAGTTCAATGCAACACTCTGTAATTCTTTGTAGGAAAGTGTGATGCAAATTCGTCTGTTAGTGGTTGAAGATGAACAACCAATTCGCGAAATGTTAAAAATGGTTTTATCATATCAAAATATGATTATTATCGAAGCAGAAACAGGTAATGCTGCTCTGGAAATATTAAAAACAGAGCCTGTCGATTTAATGTTACTTGATTGGATGTTGCCGGACATTAGCGGTATTGAAATTGCAAAAAGAATAAAATCAAACTCCAATCTTTCCAAAATACCTGTAATCATGCTTACAGCTAAAGGTGAAGAGGATGACAAAATCAGAGGCCTTGAGTGCGGGGCTGATGATTATGTTACCAAACCATTTTCACCCAAAGAGCTTACTGCAAGAATCAAAGCGGTTTTAAGAAGGGTTAATCCGAGTAAGGACGATAAAGAGATCAGTTTTGAAAACATCAGGCTCGACCCGAAAAGTCATGCAGTAACAGTTTCCGATCAAAATGTTAAACTAGGTCCTCTGGAGTTTAAATTACTTCATTTCTTCCTTACTCATCAAAACAAAGTCTACAGCAGAGAGCAGCTATTGGACAATGTATGGGGTACCAATGTATTCGTTGAAGAAAGAACCGTAGATGTGCATATACGACGTTTACGTAAAGCGATTAGTGTTAATGGTGCTGACCAATTCATTAAAACAATTAGAGGCGCTGGTTATATTTTTGCATCATGATAATTGATAAAAACCCGTGGCCATTTCTAATACTTAAACATCTGATCTATTTAGCTGTAGCTGTAGGAATAGGAGCATTCTTTGGCTTAGAACAACTAGCTGCGATTATTGTACTTTCCATTATTCTTATAATTTTGTTTTCAAGAATGTATATTCTCGATCGCTGGTTGCGAACTAGTAGAATGACAAGCCCTCCTGAGGCACCTGGCATTTGGGGTGATATCTTAGACCAAATTCATAACCTGCGGCAGCGCGATAAGAAAAGGGCGCATAATTTGTCCAGGATCGTTAAACGTTTTGAATCTTCTGCACTTGCATTACCGGACGGAGTTGTTGGTATTGATGCCGAAGGTGAAATGGAATGGTGGAATGAAACTGCAGCTTTACTACTTGGCCTAAAACGCAAACAGGATAAAGGACAGAGAATAGATAATTTAATTCGAAACCCTGAATTCGTGCAATTTTACCGCCAGACAAATCACGAAAAACCTATTCACATCCCCTCCCCCGTCAACAATGAAATAATTATGGAAATCAGGGTTGTTGACTATGGACTAAAAGAGCAAATAATAATTGTTCGAGATATCAGTGATGCTATACGCACACAACAAATGAGAAAGGACTTTGTGGCAAACGTTTCACATGAGCTGCGCACTCCCCTTACAGTTCTAAATGGTACAACTGAACTGCTTTATGATTCAGCACATGCGTTGCCAGAACAGATGGGCAAGCCAATTGAGCTTATGAACCAGCAAACCAAGCGCATGACTTCCATCGTTAATGATTTATTGACCTTATCCAGACTCGAAACTGAGTCTAGCGAGGCCCATTTCGAAGATATTAAGATGAAAGGATTCATCGAAACACTGCAAAAAGAAGCGAAAGCACTTAGCGGTGATTCAAAGCATGAAATTATTTGTGAAATTGATGCAGAGCTCCATTTTAAGGGTAATCTGCATGAAATTACCAGCTGCTTTACCAACCTTGTGAGTAACGCGATAAGACACACCCCGAAAAATGGTAAAATTATTATTCGCTGGTACAAAAAAGAAGGTGATAAATGCTTTGAAGTCCAAGATAACGGATTTGGTATTGCACCCGAGCACATCCCCAGATTAACAGAAAGGTTTTATCGTGTTGATGCAGGAAGATCTCGCGATACCGGGGGCACCGGACTAGGTCTTTCTATTGTAAAAAGAATCCTTATTCGTCATAACGCCACCCTAGAAATTGAGAGTATTGAAGGTGCTGGGAGCACCTTTAGATGCCGGTTTAAAAACCAGTAAGATTTTGAAAATCGTGTAGTAATTCACAGTGTAATAAATTATTTACAGCATGTAATATATTTGTAACACAAATGTAACAAAATCTTCACACCTCAGAAACATAATCAGTTTCTACATTAACATCGCACAAGGAGAAAGTTTATGCGAATTTTTAAAGTGGCATGCGCTACAGTTCTATCAGCTACTATGGCAGTAAGCGCTTATGCAGGACCAAAGGTAGATGCAAATCTTCCTATGTATAAGAAGGCAAGTGGTATCTCTGGAAATATTTCCAGTGTTGGTTCTGACACTCTTGCTAACCTTATGACCTTCTGGGCAGAAGACTTTAAAAAAGAATATCCTAATGTAAACATCCAAATTCAAGCGGCAGGTTCGTCTACTGCTCCTCCAGCACTTACAGAGCAAACTTCTAACTTTGGCCCAATGAGCCGTAAAATGAAGGACAAAGAAGTACAGGCTTTCGAAGAAAAGCACGGATATAAACCAACTCCAATCCGCGTTGCAATTGACGCACTTGCAGTTTTTGTAAACAAAGACAACCCAATCAAAGGCATGTCTATCGATCAAGTAGATGCAGTATTCTCTAGCACAAGAAAGTGCGGATACCCTGACCAAGTTAGTAAATGGGGTGATCTAGGTCTTACTGGTGAGTGGGCAAATAAAGGCATCCAGCTATTTGGTCGTAACTCGGTTTCTGGTACATACGGTTACTTCAAGAAGAAAGCTCTATGTAAGGGAGACTACAAAAACAATGTAAACGAGCAGCCAGGTTCAGCTTCTGTAGTTCAATCTGTTAGTACATCTATGAACGGTATTGGTTACTCTGGAATTGGTTATAAGTCAGCAGGTGTTAAAGCTGTTGCGCTAACCAAAAAAGGTACTGACTATGTAGAAGCTACTCCAGATAATGCACTAGCTGGTAAGTACCCTCTTTCAAGATTTCTTTATGTTTATGTAAATAAGCATCCTAATAAAGAACTATCTCCACTTGAAAGAGAGTTCATCAAGCTTGTTCTTTCTAAGCAAGGTCAAAAAATCGTTGCTAAGGACGGATACATTCCACTTCCAAATAAAGTTGCTGCAAAAGAACTAGAGAAGCTTGGAATTAAGTAAACTAAGTAATATAATCCGGGTGGCATTAACGCCTCCCGGATTAAAGACATTTATGAAACAAGATAACTCTTCCCCCGATCTAAATCTGGCCAAAACTTTTTCAATAAGAAATGTTAGAGATCTTATTACGCAAATAATAGTTTATGCCGGAGGAGGATCCGTTTTTATCGCCCTGGGCCTGATATTTGTTTACCTGGGAATTGAAGTTGTACCTCTATTTCAGGATATTGACTTATCCGATAACACCGCAAAATTCGACAGTTCAACAGAGCTTGTCCATTTATCACTTGAAGAGCAAAACGAAGTAGCTTTGACCCTTCACAAATCCGGTACGCTACGTTTTATAGAAATTGATACGGGCAAAATCATTTCAGAACAGCCTATTTCCGAACAAAAGCCGGTTTCAGAACAACAAGTAATAGCTGCTCACACCTTAAAAGAATCGTCAAATGTATATGTTCTCGCAGCTTTTGCGGACGGAACTGCTTTGTTGGTTAAGCCCGAATATAAGAGTATTTATTCTACAAATACCAAGAGAACTATTTTACCTTCAATTACTTATCCGCTTGGCAAAGATCCTCTCAAGCTACATGATCTGGATAAAAAGATCGCGAATATCGCATTCCAAGTAAATGAAGAGCAGGTCACCATTGTTTCCACCTCATCAAACGAACTATTTCTTACCAAACTGTTAAAGCAGGAATCATTCTATGACGACAGTATTAGTTGGGAAAAATCTCAAGTATCTAAAACAATAGAAATCGCTCCTGATTATGTGTTTGCCGATCAGAGCCTGCAAAACATTGTGGTTTTAGATGAAACAGGTAGATATTTAAATTTCGACAAAGAGCTTTCTTTAAGAAAAGATGGTGACTTCCTGCAAGATGATAAACTTATAGTCACAACTGCACAGGCATTATCTGCCGGTAGTTCACTCTTGATAGCAGACAGCAGCAAAAAAATCACGCAATGGTTTCCGGTAAGAAATAAAAGCAATGTATTTGAGTATACTAAGATCCGTGACTTTGAATTTGACGGCACTATCAACACAATTGTACCTGAATATTCACGTAAGGTAGCATATGCATATGGTGATAATGGAATTGTATCAGTATTACACGCCACTTCTGGTCAGGTACTGATAGCCAAAAAACTCGCACAAGCCAACATTGATATTCTAGCAATAAGTCCACGTTCCAATGCTGTTCTTGTTAAGAGTGAAAGTTCAATATCCTTGTTTGATGTACATAATGAGCACCCTGAATTTTCCATGTCATCTATATGGAGCAAGGTGTGGTACGAAGGGTATGAAAAACCTGAGTTCATCTGGCAGTCATCCTCATCATCAAATGATTTTGAGCCAAAATTCAGCTTTATGCCTCTGGCATTTGGTACCCTTAAAGCAGCATTTTATGCGATGTTATTCGCTACCCCGATAGGTGTATTAGCAGGGGCATATACTGCATATTTTATGAGCCCAAGACTTCGTAAAGTCGTAAAGCCAACGGTTGAGATTATGGCTGCACTACCAACCGTTATTCTTGGGTTCCTGGCAGGGCTGTGGTTAGCGCCCTTCATTGAAAGCAATTTGCCCGGGATATTTACTGCGCCAATTGTCGTCTTGGTCGGGGTTATAGTACTCTCATTTGTTTGGACGATTATCCCTAAGACCATTCGAAACTATATTCCGGAAGGCTATGAAATTCTGCTTCTTATTCCAGTGATTATTATCCTTATATGGTTGCCATTTTATTTCAGTCCTTTACTAGAAATTGCATTATTCGACGGTAATACAAGACAATGGCTGACAGATGATATGGGCATTGACTTCGATCAGCGTAATTCCATTATTATTGGTATTACTATGGGTATTGCTGTTATCCCAAATATATTCTCTATAACCGAAGATGCTGTTTTTGGTGTACCAAAATCGCTGACCAATGGTTCTTTGGCGCTAGGGGCTACTCACTGGCAAACCATGACTAGAGTTATTATTCTAACTGCTAGCCCTGCTATCTTTTCAGCCATTATGATTGGAATGGGCAGAGCCATCGGCGAAACCATGATTGTGCTTATGGCGACTGGTAACACCCCGATTATGGATTTCAACATCTTTGAAGGAATGAGAACTCTGGCCGCTAATATTGCAGTTGAAATGCCTGAAGCTGAAGTTGGTAGTACTCACTTCAGACTTCTGTTCTTATCTGCATTTACCCTTTTCATTCTGACGTTTATCTTTAACACCATGTCTGAAATTATTAGCACCAGACTCAGAAACAAATACAGTAACTTGTAATTATGAATAAACTAATTGATTGGTATAAAGAAGGAACCCCGTTTTTATGGGTCTGTGCTGCGGCTATTGCTCTATCAGTTATTCTGGTTCTGGGTATCGTCGGATTTATTGGTTATCAGTCGCTAAGTCACTTTTGGCCAAGCAATACGCATCTCATTACCCTGCAAAATGAAAGCGGACAGAAATCCAAGATAGTAGCCGAATACTATCAGTCCAAAAATAAGGTATCACCAGCTGGAAAATACAAAGATATCCTTCTTAAAACCGGAAACAGAGATATTTTCGGCCTGGATTTCAGATGGGTAAAAGATTCAAGCATTACTGCCTCGGAACTAGCTGACAAATACATTACTTTTGAACGCAGAGAGTGGGGTAATCTTTACGGCATAGCTACAAAGATTGTTGAGACATCATCTGATACTGAACTACCAGGCGATTTATGGGGTAATCTTCAGGATAAAATTACCGAAACCTCTCAGATTCACCATCAGATTGAAAAGATTCAGAATATTGAAATTGGTGCTATTAACTATGAAATGGAACAAATCCGCCTTCACAAACGCTCGCTTGAACTAAGAGACGAATTGACTGAAATGGCTATAGCTGAGGCCAAACTTGAAGTTGAGCAGTTAGATCTGCAATATAATGAATTAAATAATAAATTGACTAAGCTAAGTGACGATCTAAACAAATATTCACTATATGTTGATGTTTTTTCAGATAATGGATCAAAAACCATTAAAATCAAGGTTTCCAGTATTGTTCGAGCTTACACACCAAATAACATCGGCACCTTTGAAAAAATATCCATCTATATTGACAGGATTGATGAATACATCTTCGACAGCCCAAGAGAAGCCAATACTGAAGGCGGTGTTTTTCCTGCAATTTTTGGAACAGTGTTGATGGTATTTATTATGACCATCTTTGTGACACCTTTTGGGATATTGGCAGCCATATATCTACGTGAGTATTCAAAGCAGAATGTTTTCACCAGAATTATCAGAATATCCGTTGTGAATCTAGCTGGTGTACCGTCAGTCGTTTATGGTGTATTTGGCCTAGGTTTTTTTGTTTATATCTTAGGCGGCGAGATCGATGCTCTGTTTTATCCTGAAGCACTACCTTCTCCTACATTTGGTACACCAGGCATTCTATGGGCTTCAATAACTCTTGCGCTCCTAACACTTCCGGTTGTTATTGTTTCAACCGAAGAAGGACTTGCTCGTATCCCGCGTGCATTTAAGGAAGGCAGCCTTGCTCTAGGTGCAACCAAATCTGAAACCTTGTGGAAAGTGATAATACCTATTTCAACGCCGGCACTAATAACCGGTATGATTCTAGCTATAGCGCGTGCAGCTGGCGAAGTTGCACCATTGATGCTAGTTGGTGTTGTAAAACTAGCTCCTTCTCTTCCACTGGATGGTAACTTCCCATATTTGCACATGGATAGAAAGTTTATGCACCTTGGATTTCACATCTATGATGTTGGTTTCCAGAGCCCTAATGTTGAGGCGGCAAGACCTCTGGTTTTTGCAACAGCATTTTTATTAATTGCCATAATTATTTTCCTTAACCTATTCGCATTTTCACTGCGCAACAGATTAAGAGAAAAATACAAATCAATAGCAGGTTAAACAATGAGCGATGTAAATACAGCGAATGCTGAGACCCAGTCAGAACAGGATATTGTAATCAAAACTTCCCTTGCATCTGATAAGATGGATGCAATAAACGAACTTGCTGATGAAACAATAGCATTTACTGCTGATAAGCTGAACTTGTTCTATGGTGATAGCCAGGCCCTGAATGATATCGATATTCAAATACCCGAAAAAAAGGTAACCGCTTTCATTGGTCCAAGTGGCTGCGGTAAATCTACCCTGCTTAGATGCTTCAACAGAATGAATGACTTGATTGATGATGTAACCATCAAAGGTGACATTAAGCTATATGGCCAAGATATTTATGAGCGAAATGTAGATGTAGCAGCCCTAAGAAGAAAAGTTGGAATGGTATTCCAGAAGCCAAACCCTTTCCCTAAAACTATTTATGAAAATGTAGCATACGGACTGCGTATCCAGGGAATAAAAAGTAAGCGCGTTATCGATGAAATTGTAGAAAAATCTCTAAAAGGCGCTGCTCTTTGGGATGAGGTTAAAGACAGACTGAATCAAAGTGCACTTGGGTTGTCCGGTGGTCAGCAACAACGACTAGTGATCGCAAGAGCTATTGCGATTCAACCATCTGTTTTACTGCTTGATGAGCCTGCTTCAGCACTTGACCCAATCTCAACATTGAAAATTGAAGAGTTGATCAATGATCTTAAGAATGAATTTACTATAGTTATAGTAACGCATAATATGCAGCAGGCCGCACGTGTATCAGACTACACTGCGTTCATGTACATGGGTGATATTATTGAATTTACCGATACAAAGACGATATTCACTACACCAAAGAACCAACAAACAGAAGACTATATAACTGGACGATACGGATAAGGATAAATTATGAGCTCAGGAATCGGAAGCCACATTTCAAGACAGTTTGAAGACGAGCTGGAAGACATTCGCAATAAAGTTATGGCCATGGGAGGCCTGATTGAAAAACAGCTTCAGCAGGCTATAAACTGCCTATTGATCAGTGATTCTGCGCTGGCAGAAGACGTTATCAAGACTGATACTGCAGTAAATAAAATGGAGCTGGATATAGATGAGGAATGTACTCAAATTTTAGCTCGTAGACAACCTACAGCTAGTGATCTCCGCCTAGTTATCACAGTAATTAAAACCATTAATGATCTTGAGCGCATTGGTGATGAAGCTAAACGAATCGCTAGAATGGCACTTGAGTTAATGGATAAAGATGTAGGTAAAGCGCGCTTGCAGGCAATTAAACACCTTGGTGAGCATGTAAAAACTGTGCTGCATCATATCCTGGATGCCTTTGCTAGAATGGATACAACAGAGGCATATCAAATTTACCGTCAAGACAAACAGGTAGATCTTGAATATGAGTCGACTCTTCGACAAACCATCACATTTATGATGGAAGATCCACGCTCAATTCCATGGGCATTAAATATTATTTGGATTGCACGAGCTCTAGAGCGCATAGGCGACAGAGCAACAAATATCAGTGAATACATTATATTCTTCGTTAAAGGTAAAGATGTAAGGCACACTGGTGTAGAAGGCATTGAAGAAACTATTAAAGACGATCTTTAGAAGCCTTTGTATTTAATATTTGCTTAGGGGCAGACCTGTGTGTCTGCCCTTTTTGATTTAAGACAAACTCACAGGCTCACCCTAAACTGTGAATTACCATGCTGCTTTCAATGCATCCATTAAAAATCAAAGCTGCTTTGTAGTTCCTGCTTTCTTGATTTGAAATCAATTATATTTGGCATATCTGAAGACTTAACATTTAAGTCATTATTTACTTGCAATGCAGTGGGTTTATTTTCGAAACTCAATTCAGCTGATTGAACAAATAATGAATGTGAGCAGCTCATTGTGCTCACTGGAGAACTATACACCTCACCTTGTGTCTTCCATTCAGATTGTCCAATAATATATGCAATTGAATTTCCAGTAATACAGGCATCATATATTTTTTGATATTGCTGCAATGAAACATCATCATGTTTACCAATAACTGCAGCACAGTTACCGCAAGCTAGTGCCCGACAGATGGTGTCAATATTATTTGATCTATCATTTGAATACACCATTATAATTTGTCTTGTATCCAGCTCTACCGCGTTAAGCATATTTTTTAGAAGGCTAGATGGATTGATTACAGCAATCCAGCGCTGGTCTTGCCTTACATAGTTAATAATTCGGCAAAAATCATTTAAATCATTTTTGAAATTTACTAGCTCACCCTTACTGGCAGCAAAACTTGGCTCAAAACTGCCGGTTATAAAAATCTCTGGGTTATTAAATGCTTTAAATGTTCTCATCCCTTACCTCTCTACGTTCTCTTTAGCAATTTATAATCAGTTAGATTAAATATTTCTTATTACACCGATTCCAAGTCCTTCTATAGCAAAATATTCATTAGTGGAATCAATAGTTATTGGCAAAAGTTCGTCATTCTCTGGAATTAAGCTAATAGTGTTGCCTTGTTTTTCAAAACGTTTCACAGTTACTTCATCTTCTAAGCGGGCGACAACAATTTGTCCATTTCTCACTTGATTTGTTTTATGTACAACCAGAAAATCATCGTCATATATACCAATATTGATCATGCTATTACCTGATACCTTAAGTAGATAGTCAGGTTTCATGGGAAAAATTGATTCATCTATAGCATACCTTTGAGTGATATGTTCTTGCGCAAGGATTGGGCTGCCCGCAGCAACCATACCAACCAGAGGAATGCCCTGCTCTGATTCATGACTAACAGGTATCTCATGATGTTGATTGCTATGTACAATTCTTATTCCACGTGACGATCCTGCTTGAAGCTCAATCACCCCTTTTTTCTGTAATGCTTTTAAATGATCTTCGGCGGCGTTAGGAGATCTAAATCCAAGTGCTTTGCAAATATCAGATCGTGTAGGAGGATATCCTTCATCGTTAATAAAAGATGATATAAAATCCAAAACCTGTTGTTGCCTGTTTGTTAATTTCTTCATTTGTATTCTTAACTATTAAGTATCAATACTGTAATTCTATACAGTATTATTTGCTTGTCAATAAACTTAAATTAAAATAACCTGAGTTAAAACAGCTATAATCTATATTGTAACAATTTTAGGGATAATTTATGTCAGTAAGTTTTGATGACAAACTAGTAGTAGCCATATCTTCAAGAGCGCTTTTTGATATGGCGGAAAGCCATGAAATATATATAACACAAGGCATAGATGCCTATTACCAATATCAGCTTGAACACGAAGATGAAATATTAAAGCCTGGTGTTGCCTTCGATCTTGTAAAAAAATTTTTGTCGTTAAATGATATCTCCCCTGATGACGGCACTAAAGTTGAAGTTATTTTGTTATCTCGTAATAGTGCAGATACTGGATTACGTGTTTTTAAATCGATTGAGGAGCATAACCTAAATATTGTCAGGGCGGCATTCACAAATGGCAAAAGCCCTTATCGTTATGTTTCGTCATTTGGTGCGCATCTATTTTTATCTGCTGACCCAGATGATGTTAAAAGCGCTTTGCAGGCGGGCATTGCTGCTGCAACTATTTTACCCTCTTCTTCTGGGGGAGTTGATAGTTCTTCAAATCACCCAGAGCTTAAAATTGCCTTTGATGGAGATGCAGTTCTATTCTCAGATGAGGCGGAAAGAATTTACCAGTTGGATGGACTTGAAACTTTTAATAAGGTTGAAAAAAATCGAGCTGATAAACCTCTTCCAGGAGGTCCATTTAAAAATTTTCTTGCTGCTTTACAGAAGATACAATCAGAATATCCAACTGACTCATCACCTCTACGCACTGCTCTTGTAACTGCTAGGGGTGCCCCTGCACATGAAAGAGTTATTAAAACGCTAAGGGCATGGGATATCAGAATTGATGAAGCGTTATTTTTAGGCGGGCTAGATAAGGCAACTTTTCTTGATTCTTTCGAGGCTGATATATTCTTTGACGACAACACTTCGAATTGTGCCTCAGCATCTGGACTTGTTACCACAGGGCATGTTCCAAATGGGATATCAAATGAATAAAGTTATATATCGTTCTAGCTGAGCCTATTCAACCCCGATTTGGTTGCGCCCCTTCTCTTTTGCCAAATATAAACCTTTATCTGCTTTATCAACAACCTCTTTCCATGAAGGGTATTCTGATGGTGGATTGAAACAACTAACGCCACCGCTTATAGTTAAATATCCAAGCGCAGAGGCTTCATGAGCCATTTTTTCCAAGGCTAGTTCCTGCACTACCCTTTCAGCCAAAGTCTTTGCGCTTTCAAGATCTGTTCTAGGCATAAGAAGCAAAATCTCTTCTCCACCGTATCGATACAATCTATCAGAATCCCTTACAGTGCCTTTTAAAAATTCGGCAACTTGTTTTAGAAGTGCGTCGCCTGCTGGATGACCATAGTAATCATTATATTTTTTAAAGAAATCAAGATCAAAAAGGGCAACAGAATATTCAGTATTGTATCTGATAGAAGCTGAGTGAGTATGCTGCAGATCGACTTCCATAGCTCGCCTATTGCCAATTTTCATCATACTATCTTCAAGAGATAAAGCTCTTAACCTTTGGTTTGCGTCTTCAAGTTCTTTGGTTTTTTGTTCAACATTTTTTTCAATAATTTCAGTTGCGCCTTCAATAACCCGGAAATATGCATCAACCAGATTAGACTGGGTGATGACACCAATTACAGCACCGGTTTTACCAATTACAGGAAGATGCCTAATCTTTTCCATCTTAGAAATTGTAAGTGCCTCAAAAAGAGTCTTATCATCCTTAATTGCAACTAAAGAAGTACACATAAAATCTGAGGCGTGATGATTATAAAAAAACTCTTCTTTGTATGAGCGCGCTAAAAAGTGCACAACATCTCTTTCTGTAACAATGCCAATTGGAATGTTGTTTTCGGCAATAATGATGCAGGAATATTTGTTTTCATACATTGCGGTGACAATTTCTGAAAGCAACGCTGTTGGCTCCATGCACAAAACGTTGGTAGTCATTAAACTGGTGACACTATAGTCAAACAATTAGTTTCTCCTTAAACAATATTTTAGAACTAGCAAATATTATAGAAATCAATTGCTACAATTATAGGTAATTATACATTTTCATGGAAAAAATAATGCGACCTAGTATTGTCCAACTCCAAGAACAGCTTAAATCTGCTGAAGAGCAATTGCAACAGCACGAACAAACGATATCCCTATTACAACAAGAGCGTGACATAATTGCCAAAGTTGCAGCAGCAGCATCTTTAAAAAGTGTATTCGATGAAATGTTACACTTTATTTGTCAAAGATGGGGGTTTAACAGTTTTGGTATTCAACTGGTTGATCAAGAAAATAATTGCCTGAAGTTTTACACCAACTATGGCATCGAAAATAAACTTAATACCCCTGAACTACAACAATATTTAACCGCAGATATACCCCTTGACGATTCGAACTCCTCGGTTGCTTCATACGTTGCTACAAAACAAAAGTGGGTGTATGCCGATTTTACTTCTTCTGATAACTTAGACTCACTTCCGACATTAGATCGCTATGTTGTTGAAACACTGAATATTTCGGAAAATCTTGTGATTCCTATTGTTGATAAAGCAGAAACTATTGGAGTTTTACATTTAACTGCAGCAAATAAGCGCTTAGATCTTACAAAGCAGGATGTTAAAGATATAAACCATCTAATTAATAGCACTTCTGGTCATATTAAAGCAACTAGACAAAAAGACGAACTTGAAGAAATCAAGGAAAAGCAGGAAAATTTTTTAGCAATTGTTCAAGATATTGGGGTAAATATCGAGCTAAATTCCCTGCTGAGTTTGCTTGGGAATAACATATTAAAAATTCTTAACATCGACGGTTATCTTATAAACACTGTGGATTTTCATACTGGCGATCTTATTTGTCAACAGATACATCTACCTGGTGAATTTAAAGAGATTGAGAAGGCTTATAAAAAATATGTTTATCGACAAGAGAAAGACGACCCTAATTTCCAGTGCTTTTTAAACCAAAAACCTGTATCAATTACTAAAAAGGACATTAAAAAATACCGAGGACATACTAAGGTCCAGTTTATCGGCTGGAAGATGAAAGAACTAATCATTTATCCGTTAGTATATAACGGATCATCAACCGGAACGGTGATGATATTTAATCAAAACGACTGTATATCACAGAAATTATTGCCAGATTTTGAACATCTGCTGGATGTATTTAGTGCACAGATCAGTAATAGCAATTATTACACGTCATTAAAAGAGCGGGAAAGAAATATTTCCAGAGTCGAAGCGGAAAAAACTAATTTTCTAGAATTTATCACAAAGATTAACAACCTTACTTCAAGTGATCTGATCTTTAAGCTAGTTACAGCCGAACTGTTTAAACTCTTTCCGTTTGACCTAATCGGTTGCTTTATAAAAGAAGGCGATAAGTTAATACTGAAGGAAGTATTTAATAAAGAAGCCGTTTACGATAATCAGACAGAGCAATGGAGAAAACATTATTTAAGCAATCCTATAGACTTGACAAAAAAAGGAGAAGCTTTGTCTGTTCTAATGAATACAAATAAACGCTTTCATATTGAAGATATACAGAAAATTATACATCTCCCAATGGCACGCAACGACCGTAAAGCAATATCATATTTTGATCACCCGCGTACTTGTTTGCATATCCCTATTGCCAAAGCAGATTACTCCATCGGTGCCATAACACTAATTACACTTGAAGAAATATTTGATATTAAACCAGAACAATTACGATTACTTGAACTTGTTTGCTCATTTATCGGGACAGCGATTGTTAATGCTGGAGTGTATTCACAATTGATCGATACACAAAAACAGCTTGTATTAACCGAAAGAAAGAAAACTGAAGCACTTCAAGAAGCAAAAGATGCTGCAGAGGCTACTGCAAATGCAAAAAGCAGCTTCCTTGCTAATATGAGTCATGAAATAAGAACACCGATGAATGCAATTATCGGACTATCAAAACTGGCACTTGATACCGATCTTAATGAAAAGCAGTATGACTATCTGAAAAAAATTTCATCTTCTTCAAACTCTCTGCTTGGAATTATTAATGATATTCTCGATTTCTCTAAAATTGATGCAGGTAAGATGCAATTTGAGGCTGTTGAGTTTGATATCAATGAAGTAACAGACCAATTAAGCGATGTATTTTCAGCCAAGTTATCAGAAAAAGATATCAACATTACCATTGACAGAGACTGTGATGTACCATGCAAACTTATTGGTGATCCTTTAAGGCTTGGCCAGGTCTTAACGAACCTGACTTCTAATGCTTTCAAATTTACCGAAGTTGGACACATCGCGATCAAAATTGCCAAGTTGGAAGAATCCGGCAGAAAAGTAAAACTACAATTCTCAATATCTGATAGCGGTATCGGAATAAAGAAAGAAAAAGTCGCGGAGCTCTTTAAATCTTTTACACAGGCAGATGGATCAACAACCCGAAAATATGGTGGCACCGGCCTTGGATTAAGTATTTCAAAATCATTAACTGAAATGATGGGTGGGGAAATATGGGCAGAAAGTGAATTTGGTAAGGGAAGCTGTTTTCATTTTACCGGCCTGTTTGAGCTACAACCAGATCAGACACCACACTACCTTCAAACTGAAATTAATAACATTATCAAGAATAAGAATATTCTAGTTATCGACAGAAATAAAGAAGGCAGAAACTTTCTCAAAGATAAAATTGGGGGGTATTGTGGAGATATCAGATTAGCTCAATCGTTGAAAAATGCCCTTAGAATTATCGATAACTCATCTAGCGTAGATATTATTATTTTGGACTGGAATCTTTCTGATACGAATACGGTAGATGCGATTAATAAAATAAAAGCGGTTGCAAGTGAATCTGAATTAATTCTTATGTGTAATCTAGACCAGGAACGAATAAGAACACAAGCAGAGAATCTAGGTATTTCAAATTTTATTGTTAAGCCAGTTAAGGAGATGGCGCTTTATAATGCGCTTTATTATTCAATAACCGGAAAAGACGCTATAAAAAGCAACTCCAAAAAGGATGGCAACGAACAGATAGAGGCATTCAAGAAAAAAATATCAGGCTCATACGTTCTGCTAGTTGAAGATAATTATATTAATCAGCAAGTTGCTCGCGAGTTTTTATCCAATGCAGGTATTGTTGTCGATATTGCCAATAATGGTAAAGAAGCTATTGCAGCAGTGAAGAATTACAAATATGACGTGATTTTAATGGATGTTCAAATGCCAGAAATGGACGGTTATGAAGCGACAAAAGTGATAAGGAAGGATGCAAAAAGTCATACTCCTATTATTGCGATGACAGCCAATGCACTAGCAGGTGATAAAGAAAAATGTCTTATTGCTGGTATGGATGGTTACATCTCCAAACCAATTAATGATCTAATGCTGTATAAAACGTTAAGCGACTGGGTTCTAAATGATGAAACAGAATCATTTAAACCAGAATCTAAATACAGCATAGATGATGATAGCTCTAAGCCACCGGAATCTGAGGTTTACTTAAGAAAATTGCGTGGTCTTGACTTAAACGAAGCGCTTGAAAACACCGCAGAAAATGAGAACCTACTGATAAAATTACTTAAGGATTTTTACACGAAATATAATAATTCAGCTGAAGCTATAAGGAGTGCCTTAGCTCTAGAAAATACTGAAGAAGCAATATCAATTTCGCATACGGTGAAGGGGTTGGGCGGAACATTCGGTGCACACAATGTACACCAAGCTGCACGTGAACTTGAACTAACAATCAAAGGAGAGCTTCAAGGTATAGATCTTGAGGAGGCAATTCAAACCTATGAAGACTCACTCAAAATAGTTTTCGATTCATTCGCGAGTGCTGGTTTAATTGAAATTCCGCTTGAGGAAAATATTCAGATACTCGATTCGCAAAAAATTAACGAGATAATTGAAGAACTGGAATCACTCTTAGACAGCAGCAATTTTGAAGCGGTAGAATGCCTAGAGAAATTACAAGAAAATATCCCAGGTAAGCACGACGAAGCCGATCAGTATATCAGCAAGCTGGAAAATGAGATTGAAAACTTTGATTTTGCTTCAGCAAGAGAGACACTTGATAGTGTCTCTCAGATACTTAATAGTTAGGCTTTGATAAATATGAATCAAGACTCTTTCATAAGCTTGTAATTAATACTATCGATAAGAGCAATCCATGATGCTTCAATGATGTTTTCAGAAACACCAACAGTGCCCCACACTTCATTACCATCACTGGATTCAATGGTTACACGAACCTTAGATGATGTACCGCTATCACCTTCGATAACAATAACCTTAAAGTTTTTCAGGTGAACTTCAGCCAGTTGCGGGTAGAATTTAGTAAGTGCCTTACGTATTGCATTATCAAGTGCGTTAACGGGACCATCACCTTCCGCTGCAGTATGCACAACCTTATCATTGGCAAATACTTTTATTGTGGCTTCAGAATAAGGCTCACCGCCATTGCGTTTTTCTTCAATTACTCTATAACCTTGAATTATAAATGGCTCGGCATAATCCCCTTTTATTTTTTTGGATAATAGCCTGAATGACCCTTCTGCAACCTCAAATTGATAACCTTGTGATTCCATCTCTTTAACTTTGAACAGAATCTCTTTTACAACAGGGTCTGATTTATCAATGTCTGGATAGATCTTCTTAAGCTTTTCTACTACAGTAGCCCCACCAGATTGATCAGATAGAATCAAAGTGCGTTCATTACCAACAATATCAGGCTCAACATGCTCAAATGAGATACTTTTTTTAAGTACTCCGTCGATGTGTGCTCCACCCTTATGAGCGAAGGCAGCCTGCCCAACATAAGGCAGGTGCGAATTATGCTGAATATTAGCTACTTCATTAACAAATAATGAGGTCTCAGTAAGTTTTTTAAGGTTTTCCTTACCTATGGATTCTATGCCAAGTTTTAATTCAATGTTGGCGATTATGGTGCAAAGATCTGCATTACCACAACGCTCTCCTATTCCATTAATGGTTCCCTGGACATGCATAGCCCCAACTTCAAAACCAGCAATAGCATTGGCAACAGCACAGCCAGAATCATTATGGTTATGCAGTCCAATCGCCGCATCAGGGTAATTATCAACGACAGCTTTTACAATTTGTGCATACTCAGTTGGCATCAAGCCTCCGTTGGTATCACAAAGTACAAGACAATCAGCACCACCCTTAACTGCAGCACCAAGCGCAGCCAAAGCGTACTCTGAATTGCTTCTATAGCCATCAAAGAAATGTTCAGCGTCAAAAAAAACTTCGCCACAATATTTCTTAAGATAGGCAATAGACTCTTCAATCATCACCAAATTCTCTTCAAGAGTAGTTTTAATGATATCAGTTACATGTAGATCCCAGGTCTTACCAAAAATAGTAATAACCTCAGCTTCACTTTCAATAAGTGATCTTAGAATTGGGTCATTATCAGCAGTCGTATTCAATCCACGTGTTGAACCAAATGCAGCAATTTTCGAATTTTTAAGATCAAACTTTTGTACTTCTTTAAAAAATTGAAGGTCTGTAGGATTAGAAGCATTAGGCCATCCACCTTCAATATAATGAACACCAAGGTCATCGAGCTTTTGAGCAATAATCAGTTTATCTT
>QZLE01000067.1 GCA_004796365.1 Gammaproteobacteria bacterium
GGCAATAAATCTATTTCTACAGTTTCACCTGGATTCCAATAGGAAGACAACTGCAAAATAGCTGGACCACTCAAACCCCTATGAGTAAACAGAACATTCTCCCGAAAACTCACATCTTTCAAGCCAACAGTCGCATCCACGGCTATCCCGGATAGATCCGAAAACCTTTCTTTGTCTTGATTATGCAAGGTTAAAGGCACCAATCCTGCCTTGGGCGAAATAATAGGAATATTAAACTGTTCAGCAATCTTATATCCAAATGGCGAAGCCCCAATATTTGGAATCGACAAACCGCCGGTTGCCACCACCAGTGATTCGCTTTCATACTTTTTGTTAGATGACTTAACAACAAAGCTCGAATCAAAACGTATAATTTCTTCTATCTCTGAACCAAATTCAAAGACAACGCCAACCTGCTTACAATCCAACATTAACGCATCAACAATCTGGCTTGCCTTACCATCGCAAAACAGTTGCCCATGCTCACGTTCGTGAAACGAGATATTATGCCTATTGATAAACTCAATAATATCCCACTGCGTGTAACGATTAATGGCAGATTTACAAAAATGAGGATTGCTACAGATAAAGTTTTCCGGCTCAACATAATAATTAGCGAAGTTACAACTTCCCCCACCAGAAATAAGAATCTTACTCCCTGGTTTTTTGGCATGATCTAACACCAAAACCTTGCGACCACGCTTACCAGCCTCAAGTGCGCACATAAGCCCAGATGCGCCGGCACCAACAACAATTACATCAACTCTATCTACCAATATAAATTCCCATAACTACTGTCTATCAAAATAATCACTTTGAAATCAGATCCATTATAACTTCATCAGGATATTTCCCTTGATAAAACTTCATCATAGTTCCGTCTTTTTTCATTTTATCGAGCTCTTTTTGCCATAAATCAATAACATCATCTGAAGTATGCTTTGAAAAAGCGATAAATAAATATTTTACATCAATTGGAAAAACAAGCTTATAATCCGACCTTGCCTTATTCTCTGTTTTCAAAAGCTCAGACAACCCCATTTCGCTTGCTATCCATAAATCTAGCCTCCCTTTTTCAAGCATCCTAGCGCACTGAATTGGCCGGCCAACCTCAACATTAGTAATATTGGAAAATCCTTTTTTTACCAAATATTCAGCCCTTGCATCGCCCCTATATCCGCAAATTTGACCAGCCTGCTTTGCATCTTCAAGGCGGTTGATAACTATTTTTGAACTTGCAAGCGCATACAACCCCCAATCAGCTCGATTTATAGGCCCCACCCATTTAAAAAATTCTTCACGCTCTGCTGTTCGTGTCATTTCAAATAAGGCAATATCAGGCCCTTGCAACGCCATTCTATACGCACGTTTCCACGGAAACAGTTTGATTTCATCTTTTAAATCAAGGCGTCGAAGTAATTCCTTAACCAACTCAGCCGTTATGCCAGTAACTTGCCCAGACTCGTCCGTATACTGCGCTGGATACATTTCTTCACCAATTACTTGAATATCACCAGCATTCACCTTCCCTATTACAGCCAATAGAATCAATGCCATACAAACAGCTTTCTTAATCATGCTCAGCAACTTCTATTTTTGCCTTTGCACTTCCAGTAACAGCACTTGTTATAGCTCCACCATCTTTTGCAAATGTGGCAACAGGAGATAAAAACAGAAACATTACCAAACAACACTTTTTCATTATTGAATACCTCAATATGTTCGATTTCGATTGTTAAGTATGATTATAGCTGTGAGATAGCATGTTTTTGTTTTTCTGGATACCGGCCTTCGCCGGTATGACGTGTCTATTGGTAATTCGCTGAGTATTTTCCAAGATCGAGGCACGATTTTTTTAAAAGATGCTGAATGCAATATCCCTAACCAAATTTGCAGATTATTTTCCCTAAGACGCGGCGCAACGAAGCCTTGCGAGGAAGCATATATGCAATATGTGCCCGAGCAAGCCTGGAGTTGCAACAAAGTATTTGGGGAAATAAGGCCAAATGTTTTAAAGCGTCACGAGCGCAGATTTATCGCGACGCAAGGTGTTAAAAACATGTTGAGCATACGTTTTGTATGCGACTCATTTTTTAACACCTTGTAACAAAGAAAAAGCAAGCGCAGTAGCTTTAAATTAGTGGAGGGTGTTTGGGGTCGATAATGTAAATGCCGGAATATCCGTCTCAAACGTCTCCCCATCCTCATCTACCAAATGATAGGTACCATGCATCAGTCCGGTTGGGGTTTCCAGAATTGCCCAGCTGGTGTAGGTAAATTTTCCATCCGGATCCAGGTGCGGTTGTTTACCTACCACACCTTCACCCAATACCTCTTTAACCCTCTCATTAGCATCAGTAATTAGCCAGTGGCGAGCCAGGAGCTGTACGCCAACATCACCTTTATTACGAATGGTCACATCATAAGAAAATACATACTTGTTCTTGTCAGGATCTGACTGCTCTTCTATGTATTTTGGCTCAATATTGATGCTGATTTTTTCTGCTAACTTGTTTCTCATAGTCTTGTTTTAGAGTCTGAGGCTTTATAAAGATTCAACTTTTTGCTGCAAAGAATCCAGAAGATTGCGGAAAGAATCCTGGAAGGCCACGATTCCATCTGCTTCCAGTTTGTCAGTAATGGCATCAATATCGATTCCAAGCTCCTTAACAGTTGCAACCTTTGCCGCTGCATCTTCAATTCCAGCTTTCAGAGTTTGCGCAACTGCGCCATGATCCTTAAAGGCATCGTAGGTTGCCGGAGGAATGGTATTTACGGTGTCCGCTGCGATTAGCTGATCAACATACAAAACGTCGCTATATTCCGGATTTTTGGTTGAGGTACTTGCCCAAAGCAGACGCTGAACTTGTGCTCCTGCTGCTTTTAGTTCGGCAAATTCAGCACCGTTATATACTTTTTCGAAGTACTGGTATGAAAGCTGTGCATTTGCTATTGCGATCTTACCTTGCAGCTCGGTATTTCCAGCATTATCAAGCTGAGGATCTACCGCAGCATCTACGCGAGAGATAAAGAAGCTAGCTACGGAACCAATGCCATCAACTGGCTTGCCTGCCGCCATTCTAGCCTTTAACCCTTTTATGTGCGCCTTAACCACTTCTTTATAACGCTGCACAGAGAACAGCAGGGTCACATTTACACTCACACCTTCGGCAATCAGCTTTTCGATAGCAACAAGGCCTGCTGGTGTACCAGGGACCTTGATCATAATATTCGAACGGTCGATCCAGTTATATAGCTCCATTGCTTCTTTGATAGTACCTTCGGCATCATGTGCAAGCTCTGGTGACACCTCGATACTTACGTAGCCGTCTACCTTATTGCTGTCTTCATAGATCTTTTTGAACTCATCTGCTGCATCGCGGATATCATTTACCGCCAGATTATTGAAAAGTTCGTACATCGACATATCTGCCTTGTCTTTGATAAGGGTAGCAATGGATGCATCATAATCGTTGCCACTGGTGATAGACTTTTCAAAAATACTTGGGTTGGAGGTGATTCCCATAAGGCCATCTTCGGCGATAATTCCTGCCAGTTCTCCTGAATCGAGCATACCTCTGTGGATATAGTCTAACCATGCGCTTTGACCTGCTTGATGTAATTCGCGAATTTTTGACATTATTTGTCTCCGATAGATGGGGGGTTTATTTTTTCCGAACGCGTTATTATACAGACATTTGGAGAAATTTCCATTCTGGGATAATGAGATCTGGAGATAATGCTAAAAACAATAATATTACTTATTTCAATATATAAGCAGCATTAGCCAGAGCCGCAAACTGTGCAAGCTCCAGCTGTTCCGGGCGAATCTGCGGGTCGAGTCCCGCCTGTTGAATCTGGTCTTCGGAAAGAAATTTCTTCAAAGAGTTGCGGATAGTCTTACGTCTGCCATTGAACGCAGCTGTTACCATTTCGGAAAACAATTGCATATCATCCACCTGCACTGGCGGCGCCGCATGCGGAATCAACCTGACGATAGCCGAATCCACTTTGGGAGGTGGATTAAACGCTCCCGGATGGATCTCAAACAGCGATTCAACATGGCAATGGTATTGCAACATCACCGACAGACGCCCGTAGATTTTGGTGCCCGGACAAGCTGCCATACGCTGTACCACCTCTTTTTGCAGCATAAAATGCATATCTTGAATCCGATCAGTCCATTTTACGAAGTGGAACAATAGCGGAGTGGAGATATTGTAAGGCAAATTACCAATCAGGCGCATTTTTTGATTTTCAGGAGAAAGGTGCTCTGATGAAAGCTCACCAAGATCAAATTTAAGGGCATCTCCCTGGTGCAGAATAAGCTCTCCAATCGACGCGGTAATCTTTTGCAAATTTTCGATCAAGGAGCGATCCAACTCTATTGCCGTCATTTTTTTGCAGCATTCCAAAACAGGAAGGGTCATCGCTCCAAGCCCAGGACCAATCTCGACAATATTCTCCCCTTCTTTAGGGTTTATCGAGCTGACTATACGCCCAATTATACGTTTGTCATGTAAAAAGTTCTGCCCAAACCTCTTTTTCGCCTTATGCTGCACCTATTTCCTCACTTTTTTGGGCTGCCTCGCACTCTTCTATCGCCACCCTGATAGCATAGTCCATACTGCCAAAACCCACATTGCCGGTTCCAGCCAGATCCAGTGCGGTGCCATGATCAACCGAAGTGCGGATTATCGGTAAGCCCAGGGTGATATTTGCAGCATTACCAAACCCTTTGTGTTTTAGCACCGCTAATCCTTGATCATGATACATAGCCAATATCACATCAGCCTTTTGCAGGTACTTAGGGGTGAAGATTGTATCCGCGGGCAGCGAGCCTACTACACCAACTCCTTTACTTTTAAACTCTTCCAGAACCGGATTAATCGTATCAATCTCTTCTCTACCCAGGTACCCTCCCTCTCCAGCATGGGGATTTAGTCCGCACACATAGATCTGCGGTTTGGAAATTCCAAATTTCTCCCGCAGATCTTTATCCAATACTGAAATAACCTGGCGCAATACGTCTTTAGTAACAGCCGCACTAACCTCTTTCAGCGGCAGATGAGTAGTTGCTAGGGCAACACGTAGCCCCAGAGTTGCCAACATCATTACCGGCAGTTGCCCCCCAGTTATCTCGGCAAAAAATTCGGTGTGCCCGCTAAAGATTATGCCAGCATCATTGATTACCCCTTTATGTACCGGGGTAGTTATAACTGCATCAAATTCGTTATTCAGACATCCCTTGGCCGCTCGCTCGAGCATCGCTAATACATAACGAGAATTGGCGGGATTTAAATCTCCAGCATTGACCTGCTCCCCCAACTCCATAGACAACACATTGAGATGGCCAGAATGATATGGCCGCGGGCTATGCGGAACATAGGAGTCGATCACCACATCCAACTGTAACTGTCGAGCACGCTGCTCTAGCAATTGTTTGGATCCAATTACTGTTATCTGCGCTGGATAATCTTTGGCTGCAAGCATTAGCGCAAGATCAGGACCAATTCCGGCAGGCTCTCCAGATGTGACTACCAAATGCGGTTTTTTTACCATTTAGAAGCTCTGCTTATTAACTCTATATTTTGATCTTAACAAAGGCTTCATCACGTATACGCCGCATCCACAACTGCATTGCCTCTTGTGACTTTCTCTTGCGAATATTTTCCATTGCCTTCATGCGCATTACCTGTTCAGAGTCATCATGCTCCCGACGATCCAGAATCTGTGCAATATGAAATCCAAAGCGAGTTTTAAAGACCTGTGAAACTTCATCTACCCTAAGCTTATCAACCTCTTCTTGAAACTCCGGCACAAACACCCCCGGACTCATGTAATCCATCTCACCTCCTGCTGATGCCGTCCCATTATCATCAGAGTTAGAGCGCGCCAGCTGAGCAAAATCTTCACCATTAACAATCCGCTCACGAATCTGCTCAAGCTTCTGCTGCGCCTGATTTGCGTTTAAAAATTCTGTTGTCTTAATAAGGATATGTCGCAACTTGGTCTGTACCACCATTTCTGCTGCTCCCTGAGTTACCTCAAGCAGTTTGACAATGTAATAGCCACCGTTACTTTTGATAATACCGCTATACTCTCCTGCCTTCATATCCGGCACAAGTTCAGCAAACATGGTCGGCAATTGGTTGGCCTTGCGCGCCTCAAGCACACCACCTGCAAGCGCATTACCACCATCAGAATAGGAAACTGCCATCTCTGTAAAATCCGCTCCTTCTCTGAGCTTTTGCATAACCATATCGGCCTTTTCCCTGGCCTTCTCTATCTGTTCAGAAGAAGCAGCCTCTGGTATCTCAATCAGAATGTAAGCTGTTTTATACTCCTGGGCATTTTCCCCAATGCTTTTTTGATTGGCGACGTAGTTAGCGATCTCTTTTTCAGTTACATGTACTCGCTGATCTACATATCTTCTGCGCAATACATCCAGAGTCATTTGTTCTTTAATTCCCTGCCTAAACTCAAGATAGTCAACCCCCTGCTGCTCGATCTCATTTTTTAGTTGGCTTATCGAAAGCCCATTTTTTTGGGCAATATGTTGTACCGCCTGATTTACTTGCTGGTCATCAATATTGACCCTGGTTCTTCTAGCAACATCAAGCTGTAAATTCTTCATTATCAAATGTTCCAGAACCTGACTTTGCAAAATATTTCGAGGCGGAATACGCGTACGACTGTTCCTTAAATTCTGAATTGTCTTTTCCATCTCAGCACGCAGCTCACTTGCCAGAATAACTCCGTCGTTTACCACAGCCACTATAGAATCTATAGGCTTATCTGCTGCAACAACCGGCTGCGAGATTAAAACTGTCGACAAAGTGCCAGCAAACATCAAGGCACCTGCAATAACCTGAACTAACTTCATTCCTATTTTCATCCTAGTTTTCCAAAAAATCTTCGCTGTAGGATAACATTTATTTCACCTTTTTCATTTGGTAAATACTGAAATCTAAGGATTCATAAATTCATCTATCTCTTTTTTCCCGAAACCGCCCACTCCCAAAAGTTCAATCTCAAACAGAATCTGCTGCTCTGCTTCAGCAGGATTTGCCAGCTCTTCAATATGTCTGCGCGATACAAGCCTTATTGCCCAACAGCCGCTGTCATATTCAACACCAACAAATGTTTCCTGGGTTATTTCATGCAATAGCGAATAATTCCACTTACCAACCAGGCGCCACTTTGGATTGTATTCCCAGGAAAAATTCACAGCAGCAGAATCAACACTTACCTGAGCACTCTCATTTTTTTGCTCCAAATAACTTATTCCTATGCGATTCAAATCATCCTGACGATAATTCAAATTCAACTGTTTAAGCTGAGTTAATTTTTTAGTGTGATTCCACTCCACCTCGCTGGAAAACGTTATTTTTTCATACGGTGCAAAGCGCATACTGGCAATAAAGTTAGAATTTGCTCGGGACTGTATTTGGTCTGCCCCCAGGGTTACCAGCCTATTATCGAGATAAAAGATTTCTCCCATATTTATAGACAGTAGATTTCTGGCACTGGATGTATCAATTATTTTACTTGAAACTGCTGCGGTAACTTGTGTAGTGTCTCCTATTCGATCGGGCCCGCTAAAACGGTCATCTGCAAATAGCTGCGCGAAACTAAGGCTATTGGTGGTTGTATCAAACACCGGTAGCCTTTGTTGATCTCGATACGGTGTGTGCAAAAAATACAGTCGGGGCTCAAATGTATGCAGCATTTTTCTGCCAAATAATGACATATCGCGCTCAAAGAACAACCCACCATCCAAACTGGCACTATAAACTGTACGTGAGTGGTTATCATTATCATCTATATCATAATTGCTTTGGCGCAATGAAACACCCGGCTTAATAAACCACCCAGGCTCTGTCATATCATAGATGAGCTTATAGTAAAAATCAGATCGCAAACCGGTTGGTTTTTGGCCATTGTCCGGATGTTCGAAATTGGTAATCTCAAAATTGAACCGATTTATCCATTCTTCATTTTTGCCGCTTCTAGCATTATATGCCAGATCAAGCCGCGGCAAACGCTGATACTGTTTTGCAATATCTTCATTTAAAATCTGGTAGGCTTGAAGAAACACCTTTCCGCTCCAGTCACCTTCTCTATAATAATAACCTATCGAATTACTAAGATGGTCAACACCTGTAATGCTGGAGCTATTTCCAAGATCGGAAAAGTAATCTTTATCAGAAACATAAGCCAGGTCAAATCTATTGGTAATACTCTCAGTAATCTCGCCACGCTGATTAAATGCTATTAGATAACGGTCATCATGATAAAGCTCATCATCTGGCAGATAATCAAATCTGATCTCCCCCTCCTGTTGTTCCAATAAATACCGAAACTCTGTCTCCAGAGCCATGCCCCGTTTTGACAACACTCTCGAAGTGATGGTCGCATCAAAGTTAGCAGCTAAGTTTAGATAAAGAGGAAGACGCAAATCTAAGCCATCTTCACTACTGTAACCACCGCGCGGCAACAAAAAGCCGGTCTTGCGCCTATCATCGATAGGAAATCGATAGTATGGCAAGTAAAAAAGCGGAATATCATAAAACTCAAGCCTGGTGTGAATTGAAGAACCAACCCCATTTGCTGTATCCAGCTCTATCTGTGATGCAACAATTCTCCAATCATTTTTACCAACTGGGCAAGTTGTATAGTTGGAATCATCCAGTACAGCATTTGTTCGGCTTTGCAACCTGACCTCTTGCGCACTACCTTTGCCAGGATCATGCACCAAATTATATTCGGCATCAAATATAACTCCAGTTTCCTGCTGCAGATTGAAACTAGCAGAACTGCCTTTCAGCCTGAAATCAGTATCACTATAGTCCACTCCGCCACTAACTTTTACTTCCCCATTTTCCTGTTTGTAGTTTATATATTGGGCGCGAATTTTCTTTTCTCCTTGAGCAATAACTGCGTTGCCTTTCAGTGAAAACTCACCATTTTTGCCTTTAGTAATCTTATCCGCTTCTACTATGGTTTCAGTTTTCTGGGCAGCTTCTTTTTCCTTAGCTTTTACCAATGCAGGCAATAGAAAAGGCAGGCACAAAAAAACACCCAAAACAGTTTTATGGGATGTTACTGATAATAGAAAAAATACCGACTTGGCTTCCATCAAGTGATTTAATAAATTCCTGATACTATTTTTCTTCATTCTGCGCATAGCGCATGTTATGAGATATTTGGCAATGGTTCAAGCAGTTAGGCCTGATTGTCCTAACTTACTAAACCCCATATCCTCTACAACTACTTTGGGGAGCTCTCTGCTGAATATTTTTTTGTCCAACGAATAAAAAAATTGTGTAAACTTAGCTGATGAATCTGGATGATAATCAAGAAGACGGAATTGCTGCTATGACTGATATCCGCAAGGATAGAATTTACAACTGGCTTACAAATGATCTGCGTATGCATATCGAGTCCCTTGAGCCGGCCTCAGAAGACGCAAGTTTTCGCAGATACTTTCGCGCCACTTCCGGTCACAACACCCATATAGTCATGGATGCCCCGCCGGAAAAAGAAGATTGTCGACCTTTTATTGCGATTAATATTATTCTTGATCGCATTGGAGTACATGTCCCAACAATTTCCGAACTAGATCTAGATCACGGTTTTCTGCTATTACAGGACTTGGGCTCTACCCTATATCTGTCCAAACTTGAACAAGACCCTGAGTCTGTTGCCAAACTTTATGCTGATGCTTTTGAGGCCTTATCAAAAATCCATACTCGAGCCCCTAGAATCAGCGAAATAGTACCCAATTACTCGCGCGAACTACTTATGAATGAGATGGAGCTTTTTCGCGAATGGTTACTAAAGATTCATTATCAACTTGAATTAGATCCTCATGAAAATGAGATACTTGACCAAACCTTTACCAAACTTGCAGACAATGCGCTGGAACAACCTCAGGTATTTGTTCATCGAGATTACCACTCACGCAACCTTATGGTAACTACTGAAAACAGCCCGGGTATTATTGATTTCCAGGATGCTGTTATTGGCCCTATTACTTATGACCTGGTTTCTTTGCTGAGAGATTGTTACATTGCCTGGCCCTATGAGCAGGTAAAGCACTGGGTAATACAGTACTTTTCCCGCCCTGAGATTTCGCCATTACTAAATGGTGTTAACATAAATCAGATTATCCGCTGGTTCGATCTTATGGGGGTTCAGCGTCATCTCAAAGCCAGCGGCATCTTCGCCCGCCTAAACCATAGAGATGGTAAGATTGGCTACCTAAAGGATGTACCAAGAACTCTCAATTACATTCTTGACGTGCTCTCCCGCCATCATGATTTTGAAGAATTTCTAGAATTATTCCAGCAAAAAATTGCTCCTAAGTTTATCTAAGGACACATTTCCTGAAAACCTATCGAGTTCATATTAAAACTATTTGGTATTTACCGTAAAGTTATCTAAACTGCTAGTTAATAATAAAGCTGATGGAGGCAGCATGAAGGCAATGATACTTGCTGCGGGAAGAGGAGAAAGAATGCGCCCGCTAACTGACAAATGCCCTAAACCGCTACTGAAAGCTGGGGACAAAGCCCTAATCGAATACCAGATTGAGCGCCTAATAGAGTGCGGAATTAAAGAATTCGTAATCAATCACGCCTGGCTGGGAGACATGATTGAAAAGACCCTTGGTAACGGCAGCAAATACGGGGCAAAAATCTCTTATTCTCATGAAGAAGAGGCCCTGGAAACCGGAGGAGGAATTACCAAGGCACTGCCATTGCTTGGAGAGGATCCTTTCTGGGTTATTAGCAGTGATGTATGGAGCTTCATACACTTTGACCAGGTTAAAATACCCGAAAATAGCCATGCCCACCTGCTTATGGTAGGCAACCCGGAACATCACCAGCAAGGTGATTTCCACCTTAATGAAGAGGGCTGGCTCGAAAAACAAGGTGATAATAGACTTACTTATAGTGGAGTAGGGATTTTTTCACCGAAATTATTTCATGATTGCAAAACTGAAAAATTCCCGCTACGCGACGTTATCTTTCATGCAATTGATGATAATCGCTGCAGTGGTGAAGTATATGAAGGCCCCTGGATGGATATTGGCACACCTGCGCGTCTGGCAATTATCGAAGAACAGATAGAGAATGGAATTGGGTTTCCATAGCCGATCCCAAAGCCGTATCCCCCCCGTGTTTTTCGATTAAAGTTTGATTAACCCTACAAATAACCTGAACCAGTTCACAATTTTTTTGTAAGAAAATTGCTATTTATTATGTATAAATGTTGATATGTATCACATTATCTGTTCTAATCGATACATAACATTATTAAATTCTAATAAAGAATGAATATTATAAAAGGTATTTAAAATATTAAGTTGTGTGTGGTGGCTCATAAATTAATACATAATTGTAATTCGTATAAATCTATAAACTAACAGCCTACACAGCCAACAATATTATAAGAAAGAGGACTGAACATGCATATTCTTATAGCGGCAGGACTGATATTGGCACTACTTGGCTTCTTGTGGTTAGCACATATAGTTACTAATAAAAAAGGCCTCCACTGGGGCTTATTGGTATTTCTGGCTCCGCCTGTTTCTTTTGTTTTTTCTGCGGTTTACTGGGAAAGAGCGCGCTATTGTGTTGCCACTGCCAGCGCTGGCGCTTTCCTTCTAATGGTCGCTATCTATTTCAACGGCATCCCTTCAGCAATTGCCCAAATCCGTGACTTCGGCATGCATGGCGCGGCATCTAATCTTGAGTCCGTTTATCAAAGCGCGCAGGAATCAATATCAAACATTGGCGAAAATGATGAAGATACTCTTAATGTGGTACTTATACCGCAAACTGAGCCAGACAAGCCACACTATATTTCTAAGTTTGTATTCAAAAAGCTATCCCTAAAAAAGATCAATAATTATGCAAAGCATAACGTTTCTATCACCCTTAAGTCTGGCGATACAAAAAACGGCATCCTTATCGAACGCAACCAGGGCAAAATTCTGCTTAAGCGTAAACTTTACTCTGGCTCCATGATCTACTCGATTGACGTAGCTGATATTCAGAATGTTAAAGTGCAACTGCAACAAAAAATTAAGGCTTAACAATATAGCAGAATTCACCTAAAAATCCCGCAACAGCGGGATTTTTTATTTGTCCAACCTCTCAACTAACCCCTCCACATCAATATTACCAACAATGCGCTGCGCTACGTTTCCATTACCATCGAGCATAATAAAAGTTGGTGGTCCGATTACCTGATACTTCTCCATCAACACCTTCTGAAACTCACCGGAAATTGTCATATCTATCTTGGTTGGGTTCCATTTTTTTAGGGATTCATTCACTGCTGGGTCAGATATAACGTTCGCATCCAAAGACCTGCAAACGGTACACCACTCGGCGGTAAAATACATAACCACTGGCTTTTCACCAGCTATTCTTTGCTGCAATTCATCAAGACTTCTAGCATAAGTAAAGCTAGATTCAACCGGAGGGGTAAACGGTGAGAACAGGCTTTTCCCCCCAAAGCCAGCTGCTGCAAATCCAAGGATTGAGCCCGCCCCAAAAACCAAAAACAGCAATACCGCTATCGACATATGTTTAAGGTGTTTCATTCCATTTCGCACAAAATAGATCGCAGCACCAAGGAATATCAGTCCCCAAGCCAGATTAACCAACCGTAGCGGCAAACCTCCCTGCTGCAGGAACCACAGCGCTAACCCTAACAGCACAAATCCAAAGAATCCCTTGAGCAGGTCCATCCACTCCCCTGCCTTAGGAAGGAAAGACCCCATCCCAGCCCCTACCAATATCAAAGGCATACCGGTTCCAATTCCCAAAGCAAACAGTGCCGACCATCCCAGCAGCAAATTATTAGTATTGGCAATATAGATCAAAGCGCCGGCAAGCACTGGTGTTGCGCATGGCCCTGCTATCAAAGCAGACATCGCTCCCATAATTGCCGCCCCGATATATGAACCACCCTTTTGCTTATTGCTAAGATGATTAAAAAAGTTAGTCACAGTTGCAGGCATCGCAATATCCAACTTTCCAAACATCGCAATTGCCAGAATTACAAATACCAGACTAACACCTCCCAGCACATATGGATTTTGCAGCAATGCGGTTACATTCACCCCGATTGTGGCCGCAATCAACCCTGCAATACTCAGCACCAACGCCATAGCAATAACATATACCGTTGAAAGCGCTGCTCCCCGCTGCGGGGTAAGCTTTTCACCCTGACCGGCAATCAGGCTAGATACAATTGGAATAAGGGGGTAGGAACACCCTAAGAATGCAGAAACCACCCCAGCCAATAAAAATACTGCTATATTTAAGGCAAAGCTCTTTCCAGAAAGGTTGGAGATAATTACTTCCTGACTTAGCAAATCCGAGCTGATTTCAGTGGCCTGCTGCTCCTTTTGCTCCAGCTGTTCTGCCTCGGCCGTTTTTCCCTTCAACACTGCAAATGCCTCTGCATCAAATTCAGGCAGGCGATCGTCATATATCAAAGGATAATCACCATCCATCAGCGGATAACATAACCCCCCTTCTGCGCATCCCTGATAAGAAAACCGAAGAGTGGTTCCCTCTTCTGGAACTGGGTCACTCAACTGCAGATAGATGTGCGCACTGTTTCTGAATACCGGAACTTTACCGAATTTGGGGTCATCTACCATCACAGCTTCAGAGAAAGCTGTATCCACAACCTTGATTGAGCTATCGTTGGAAAACCTGAACTTATCCTTGTAAAGATAATAGCCTTCGGCAACTGTCCACGACAATTTGACCTGGCGCTGATCTAGATTCTCAACTGTAAAAATAAATGCCTGTTCCGGAGGAAGGAAGTCCCCATAAATATCGGAACCAGCCCCAGAAGGAAAGTTATCTGAATCAAAGAAATTAGCTTTTGCATATGCGCCAGAAGTAAAGAGTGTTAGCACGAATAAAAGAAAAACTATGCGAAAAACTGCAACCATATTTAACCCTTTTAGGCTAAGAAAACATCATGCTCTATTCTTAACGGGTCTTAGCAGCAGCGTCAACCTGCAAAATCACCTTTAGAATAAAAATATGAACC